>NZ_JBNLYE010000004.1:0-63856 GCF_050172095.1 Bacillus sp. GMs2/2 | reverse complement strand
AAGAACTGAAACCTTATTATAATGGCACGTATAATTTGTATTTAGATAGGTATGATGAGCAACCGATTCCAGTCAGTCGTAATTATGTAAAACGCCTTCGAAATAACATTGAATTATAGTAGGTAATGAGAGTATTTTAACATGATAAACTGAAAATCCTTCATGATAGGGAGGATTCAAGTTAAATATTCAGAAAATTTAGTACAATCTCCACTAAGAAATAGTATTGGGGGAATTGTATGTGAAGACATTGAAATCGATTTTACTTTGGGGCGTTATTACAGCAGTAGGAGCAGGTGCTTTTGGGGTAATAGCTTTATCACAAGGTGAAACCATTAATGCTGTATGGCTCTTAGTAGCTGCCGTATGTGTATATGCAGTTGCTTACCGCTTTTATAGTAGATTTATAGCGAGAAAGGTTTTTAATTTAGATGATAATCGGCAAACACCAGCCCATACATTAAACGATGGGAAAGACTATGTTCCAACAAATAAGTGGGTATTGTTTGGCCATCACTTTGCAGCGATTGCTGGGGCGGGACCTTTAGTAGGACCGATTTTAGCAGCACAAATGGGATATTTACCAGGAACCATTTGGATTATTGTTGGGGTAGTTGTTGCGGGGGCTGTCCAAGATTTTGTCATTTTATTTGCTTCGATGAGACGTAATGGTAAATCGTTAGGAGAAATGATTAAAGATGAGATTGGACCTGTTACAGGACTAATTGCAATGATAGGTATTTTAGGAATTATGATTATTTTATTAGCAGTATTAGCGTTAGTCGTAGTAAAGGCACTAATCGGAAGTCCTTGGGGAATGTTTACGATAGCAGCAACGATTCCTATCGCTATTTTAATGGGAGTTTATATGCGCTATATTAGGCCTGGTCGTGTTGGAGAAGGATCAGTAATTGGTATTATCCTACTTATTTTATCTCTTGTTGGAGGACAGTATGTAGCAGAAAATCCAACACTTGCAAGTATGTTCACATTTAGTGGTGAAACAATTGCTATTATGCTTATTGTATATGGATTTATCGCATCGGCATTACCAGTTTGGATGCTTTTAGCACCACGTGATTATTTAAGTACATTTTTAAAAGTCGGAACAATTGTAGGGTTAGCAATCGGTATCTTAATTGTAGCACCAGATTTACAAATGCCAGCAGTTTCGAAATTTATTGATGGAACTGGTCCTGTGTTTTCTGGAAACTTATTCCCGTTCTTATTTATTACTATTGCTTGTGGTGCAGTGTCTGGATTCCATGCTCTCGTTTCATCAGGTACGACGCCGAAGATGATCGAGCAAGAGGGGCACGCACAGCCAATCGGTTATGGAGCAATGTTAATGGAGTCGTTTGTAGCAGCGATGGCGATGATTGCGGCTTGTGTATTAACACCGGGAACGTACTTTGCAATTAATAGCCCCGCAGCACTTATCGGTACAGATGTTTCGCAGGCAGCTCAAGTTATTTCCTCATGGGGATTTGCTATTACACCAAATGAACTAAAAGATCTCGCTGTAAATGTTGGAGAGCAAACAATTTTATCACGTACAGGTGGTGCGCCAACATTAGCGATAGGTATGGCATATATTTTCTCACAAGTAATAGGTGGAACGGCCATGATGGCATTTTGGTATCATTTTGCGATTCTCTTTGAAGCTCTATTCATTTTAACAACAATTGATGCCGGAACGCGTGTCGGCCGATTTATGATTCAAGATATTTTAGGGCATGTATATAAGCCATTTGGGAAAACGGATTCTACATTAGCGAATGTAATCGCTACAACATTATGTGTATTAGGGTGGGGATATTTCTTATACCAAGGGGTAATAGATCCGCTCGGTGGAATTAATACATTATGGCCACTTTTCGGTATTGCAAATCAAATGCTAGCAGGTATTGCATTATTACTTGGAACGACAATTTTGTTCAAAATGGGAAAAAAGGCATACGTTTGGGTAACACTTATTCCAACTGTCGGGTTGCTGATTGTAACGATGACGGCGGGATATCAAAAGCTATTTCATGAAAATCCTAAAATTGGATTTCTATCGCATGCAAAGGTATTTCAGGGAGCATTAGATGAGGGAAAAGTGTTAGCGCCAGCAAAAAATGTTGCTCAAATGAAGCAAATTATTTTCAATGATTATATCGATGCAGCGCTTTGCGGAATTTTTATGATAGTTGTAATCGCTGTGTTAATTTCAGCACTTCGAATTTGGATCCAAGTATTAAGAAATAAGCCAATGCCGTTAAAAGAGGCACCATATATTCCTAGAGATGAAAGTGAGTCGAGGAACTATGCTTAAAAAGTTGTGGCAAGTATGGGGTGAAAGAAAACGCTTTATTAGTTTGCTCGTTGGGGTACCAAGTTATGAAGTATATGTGGAGCATATGAAAAAGCATCATCCTGAAGAAGAGGTTGTATGTCAAAAGCAATTTTTTGCTGAGGCACAAGAAGCAAGATTTAATGCAAAGGGTGGAAAAATATCACGCTGTTGTTAATGAAAAAGGGCGAGTTTTCGCTCTTTTTATTTTTTTGCTGTTTCACGTGGAACAGCAAAAATAAACAAAACCTTTGGGAATTAAAGGTATTTCGTATACAATAAAGTCAGGAAGGGGATAGATGGAAAAGTAGGGAGATTATTTTATGTTAAGGGACTTATTTGTAAATACAACAATTATTCTTTCCTTTATTTTTATTGGGGGTCAGCTTTTAAGGGATAAGCCGTTAAAAGAAGGATTCTCTTTTGGGCAGAAATGTGTAGTAGGCATTTTTACTGGGATACTAGGTATAGTATTAATGTATTTCAGTGTTCGTGTTGGTACCATTCTATTGGATTTACGCTATTTAGCTGTTATTCTAGCTGTTATTATTGGAGGACCGATAGCGAGTACCATAACAATTGGTATGATTTTAGTAACTAGACTGTTGTTTATGGATTATTCATTAGCTTCTCAAGTGGCTTTTTATACAATCATTGCGATAGGAATAGGGAGTATCTTTATTTCGCGCATGAAGCTTTCTTTAGGGGGAAAGTGGGTATGGTTACACACATATATTTTATCTATTCTAATCCCAGCGTTATATATATGGTTAATTAAAGAGATCCACATAGTGGGATTATATTTAATTTCTAGTATTATTACAGGTTACATAACATTCATAAGTGCAAATTATGTTTTACAATCCAATGAGTTATTTCAAAAGATGAAACAATACGCAACGATAGATGCATTGACAGGTTTAGGAAACGTAAGACAGTTTGATTTAGAGATGAATCGTCATATTAGTAATAAGAACATGAAAAATGATTCGTTTTGTTTACTACTTATAGATATTGACCACTTTAAGTATGTAAATGATACGTACGGGCATCCTGCAGGGGACGAAGTGCTAAAACAAGTAGGATGTATTTTACGAGAAACTTCACAATTTCCAGATTTGGCTTTTCGAAAGGGTGGAGAGGAGTTTGCGCTTTTGATACCGAATAAGGGATTAGCTTACGGAATTCGTATGGGCGAGCAAATTCGTACAGCTGTTGAAAGTCACCCATTTCAATTGTTAGATGGAACGAAAATAAAAATTACAGTTTCGGTGGGGGTTTCAGAATATGAAGAATCACCGGAGAAATTTATTCAAGCGGCGGATGATGCGTTATACTACTCGAAACGAAATGGTAGAAATAAGGTCAGCTCTGTATCTTAAAGATAAGATGACCAGAAGACATAAAGCTTATAAAAAACACTCACAGAGGCAATGTATGAACTTTGTGAGTGTTTTTTATTTATATATTAGACAAGCTCTTTTGATACAACAAATTTACGATATGCACCATGGTGAGTTGGCCCTACGTATTCGTTAATTTTGAATGAGTAACGAATAGCAGCCGTGATGAATTCTTTAGCAGTTTTTACTGCTTCTTTCACAGGTTTTCCTTTTGCAAGTTCTGCTGTAATTGCAGCAGAATATGTGCAACCTGCGCCGTGTGTATTTGTCGTATCAATTTTTTCTGATTCTAGAAGGTCGAATGTTTCTCCATCATATAGGACGTCGATTGCAGTTTCCGTACCAAGTTTGCTACCGCCTTTAATTAGGACGTATTTCGCACCTAAAGCATGGATCTTTTTCGCTGCTTCTTTCATGTCTTCAAGAGAATTAATCTTTACGCCACTTAATTGGTAAGCTTCAAATAAGTTTGGTGTTACAACTAATGCCTTTGGAACAAGAACGTCACGTAAGCAGTCATTCGTTTCAGGATGTAATGCTTCATCAGCACCTTTACATACCATAACAGGGTCAACTACTACATTTTTGAAATTGTGCTTTTCGATTGTTTCTGCAACCATTTCAATAATTTCTACTGATCCAAGCATACCTGTTTTTAAAGCGTCTACGCCAACACCTTCAATTGTTGTTTCTAATTGTGGTTTTAATGTAGAAGCTGGGATTGGAAATACGTTATGTGCCCAACCGTTATGTGGATCCATCGTTACGATTGTTGTAAGAGATGTCATTCCGTATACGCCCAGTTCTTGGAATGTTTTTAAATCTGCTTGTATACCAGCACCGCCACTTGTGTCAGAACCAGCGATAGTAAGTGCTTTATTTAATGTCATTATGAAAGCCCCCTCGAGTGATATAATGAAAACTATGTTCTCACCATTATATCAATGTTACGAATAAGTACAAAGTGAAAAGTAGATGATTTATTTTAAGAGCTATTTAAAATCTTGTATGCAGGAGACTGAGTATGTTTCGAGATAATCGTACAAATGAATTAGTTATATTAAAGGAAATTGCAGAAACATTAAATACATCAAATGATACATATCATGTATTGCAAGCTGTCCTAGAGAAATTACTAAGTGTAACAGGTTTAACGACAGGATGGATTTTTCTTGCGGATGAAAATGGGAAGTATACGAAGTTAATTGATTATCAATTACCAGAGGCACTTACATATGAAAATAAACGCCCGATGTGCGAAGGTGAATGTTGGTGTTTACGAGGTTTTGTAGATGGAAAATTAGAGAGAGCCGTTAATATTATTGAATGTAAAAGAATTAATAATGCAATTGAATATAATTGGGGGGATACGGAGGGCATTCTTCATCATGCTACGGTTCCTTTAAAAGCTGGGGGAGAAAAATTTGGGTTGTTAAATGTTGCAAGTCCGGGTAAAACACATTTTTCAGAAGAAGAATTAGTATTACTCCAATCGGTTGCCTTCCAAATTGGTACGGCTTTAAAGCGAACAAAATTATATGAAAATGAAAAGAGAAGAGCACATTATTATGTGAAATTAGAGCGTTTCATTCAAGATTTAAAAACGATTCATAAGTTTAATGTACTACCTGAAAAAGTGGTAAATCACGTAGGTGAAGTATTTCAATGGAATCAAGTAGCGCTTTTTATTAGGGAGGAAAAAGAATTATCTCTGCGAGCGTCTTACGTTCAGGAAGAGTTAAAAGAGGATATAAAAGAGGCGGCCAAGAGGGCGTTAGAACAAGATGAACCAGTTCTAATAAAACATCAAATAGGACATAATGTACATCTAAATCGAGCTGTTATTGCTACACCAATACATATTCAAAACCATATATTTGGTGTTTTATGTGTTAGCCTGAATAATGGAGAGTTTGATGCTAATACAATAGACGTAATTCAAGCATTATCGAACCATGTTTCGTTAATAATAGAGAATTTGAGGTTAAACGAGCAGCGCCGTGAACTTGTGCGAATGGAAGAAAGAAATCGGTTAGCAAGAGATTTACATGATTCTGTTTCGCAAAAATTATTTTCATTAACCTTCATGACAAAAGGCGCCGAGGCAGTTTTAAAAGGTAAAAATGAAAAGGTAGATCAATCTTTGCATGAGATGCGTGAACTTGCGCAAGGAGCTTTGAAAGAAATGAGGACATTAATTTGGCAGCTTCGTCCGGCGGGATTAGAAAAAGGATTATTGCCAGCTCTAAAGCAGTACGGTGAAAATTTGGGACTGAAAATTAGGGAGCAAGTTACGGGTGTTCGTGATTTACCTCGTGTAGTAGAAGAAGCTTTGTGGCGCATAGGCCAAGAAGCACTGAACAATGTAAGTAAGCATGCAGGTATAAAAGAAGCGACGATTTATTTTACAGTGAATGAGAAAAATGTATCATTAGAAATAGTTGATCAAGGAAAGGGATTTGTGGAAAAGAATATAAAAGAAAAGAAATCACTAGGTATGATTACGATGCGTGAAAGAGTAGAATTAGTTGGTGGAACAATTAAAATTGTAAGTAGTAATAAACGAACGAGCGTAAAAGTAAATGTACCATTATGATGTGAAAATGAGGGAAGTTTGTGAAAATAAAAGTATTGTTAGTTGATGATCATACAGTCGTTTTAAAAGGATTAGCATTTTTCTTAAGTACACAGGAAGATTTAGAGTTAGTTGGAGAAGCGAATAATGGGAAAGAAGCGTTAGTGAAAGTAGGAGAAACAACTCCCGATGTTATATTAATGGATTTATACATGCCTGAAATGGATGGTGTTGAGGCGACGGCATATATTAAAAAAGAGTATCCAAATGTGAAAGTAATTGTATTAACTAGCTTTTCTGATCAGGCGCATGTGTTACCTGCATTAAGGGCTGGAGCAAGTGGGTATATTTTAAAAGATGTAGAACCAGATCAGCTTGTTGAGGCTATTCGAAGCGCATATAAAGGTAATATTCAATTACATCCGGATATAGCAAATGCTCTTCTTTCTCAAACATTACCTGTAGAAGAAAAGGAAGAAGAACCTTCTATTCAAGTGGATGTGCTAACAGCGAGAGAAAATGAAGTATTGCAGCTATTAGCGAAAGGGATGAGCAATAAGGAAGTTGCATCTGTTTTAGTTATTACAGAAAAGACGGTTAAGGCGCATGTAAGTAGCATTTTGAGTAAGTTGAATTTATCTGATCGTACGCAAGCGGCATTATATGCAGTGAAAAATGGAATTGTATAAGACGAAAGTCGTAAGACCAAGTTCGCCTTTGGAAGGTGGACTTTTTTTATGAAAAAATACGTCTATGTGAGGACGAAATTGTCTTTATATAAAGATAAAATATGTTTGTAAGCAACAAAACAACAATTACAAGGGATACCTTTTTTGAAAGCATATAACAACATAAGAGTGAGTACTAGGAGGAATAAATAATGGCAACAGTTTTATTCGTTAAAGCAAATAACCGTCCAGCGGAACAAGCGGTTAGTGTAAAATTATATGAGGCATTTTTAGCAAACTATAAAGAAGCACACCCAAATGATACAGTAGTAGAACTTGATTTATATAAAGAAGAATTACCATATGTAGGCGTAGACATGATTAATGGTACATTCAAGGCAGGTAAAGGCTTTGATTTAACAGAAGAAGAAGCAAAAGCAGTAGCAGTTGCTGATAAGTATTTAAATCAATTCCTAGAAGCTGATAAAGTTGTTTTCGGCTTCCCATTATGGAACTTAACGATTCCAGCAGTATTGCACACATATATTGATTATTTAAACCGTGCTGGTAAAACGTTCAAATATACGCCAGAGGGTCCAGTTGGCCTAATCGGAGATAAGAAGATTGCATTATTAAATGCAAGAGGCGGCGTATATTCAGAAGGTCCAGCAGCTGAGGTAGAAATGGCTGTTAAATATGTAGCAAGTATGATGGGCTTCTTCGGCGCAACAAACATGGAAACAGTAGTTATTGAAGGGCATAACCAATTCCCAGATAAAGCAGAAGAAATCATTGCTGCAGGTCTTGAAGAAGCAGCTAAAGTAGCAAGTAAATTTTAATTAAAAGTATAATCGTCACTCGAAAAAACAGCATTAACATGTAAACGTTAATGCTGTTTTTTTATATTTTTAGTTCATCAGCAAGTTTTTCTAATGTATTTCGATCTTGTATATAATATGTTCGGCCTTCTTTTCTTAAATAATTTTGTTGGCAAAACTGATTTAATACATATAAAAGATGACGGTAGCTGACATTTAAATATTCCGAGGCCTCGGTATGCTTTTCTATATAACAATTATTTTGCTCTGTTAATAAAATAAAAGCAGCTAATCGATTTTCAAAAGGATAACTATAGTTTTTTGCGTAATTTTCAGTGCGAGTAATTGTCTTTTCTCCAATAAATTTACATAAGTGCTGTAAAAACGTTGCATCTTGTAATAAAAGTTGCTGACAATCTTTAAGAGGAAGTGCCAAACACACACAATCTTCTAGTACTTCAACGGACTTAGTAATATTTTCTACTCCTATTAATCCTAATTCCCCGATAAAAGATGGTGCTTGAATAAAATTAATTAATGAAACCTTCCCGTTTTTATGACTCATATATATTTTTGCCTTCCCAGAAATTAAGTAATAGAGATAAGGGAGAGTATTTCCTTCGCTACATATCATCTCTTTCGTTTGAAAAGAATGTAGCTCTACATATGGCAAGACATGAAATGAAAATAGGGTATGGAATTGATGGATTTGCATGTATTGATAAATTTCTTCCTCATTTTTGCTGATTTTCATATTTTCACCCCTATGTATAGTATGAGATATCTCCTATTATCTTTACAAGAAGGAATGATACGATTTATGTAAATTTGTTTTTGTAGAAAAGAGAGTGTGATGAGTTTATGAAAAAATATAAAACATTGCTATTTGATGTAGATGATACATTATTAGATTTCCAAAAGGCTGAAAAAGTGGCTTTACGGGTGCTTTTTGAAGAGAAGGAAATCCCTTTAACAGACGAGATAAAGGCTCGTTATAAAAAAATAAATAAAGGTCTTTGGGATGCTTTTGAAAAAGGTGAACTATCACGCAATGAAGTTGTAAATACACGATTCTCTCTGTTGTTTAAAGAGTATGGAGAAGAAGTAGACGGAATATTATTCGAAAATAATTACCGTAACTACTTAGAAGAAGGAAATCAACTCATGCAAGGTGCGTTTAAATTTATAAATCAAATTCAAGGGGAGTATGAGTTGTATATAGTGACAAATGGTGTTTCTAAGACGCAAGATAAACGTTTGCGTAATGCAGGGTTACATTCATTGTTTAAAGATGTTTTTGTTTCGGAAGATACAGGTTTTCAAAAGCCGATGAAAGAGTATTTTGATTATGTTTTTGAACGGATTCCTAACTTTGCACCTGAAGAAGGGCTGATTATTGGAGATTCATTAAGTGCGGATATTAAAGGTGGATATGTAGCGGGAATTGATACTTGTTGGTTTAATCCAGAAAGGAAATTAAATGATAGTGGGATTATACCGACATATGAAGTGCATAATTTTGAGGAGTTAGAAGCGTTATTAAAGCAGCATGTGTAATAAAAAAATAGGCAGTGGGGCTTTCATCCCCACTGCCTATTTTTATTAATTTTTATTTTCGTTATGTTTTGGCAGCGGAAAGGCATTCCCGATAGCAGCTGCACCAAGCATGGGCAATAGTAAATTAAGCGGGAAAAACATAAGTAATAGTAATGTTATAGCTATTGGCTTTCGTAACGCATAGCTTGAAATTGCTGTCGTTACGATGGTAACAGATGCTACTGGATCTATAGGAAGAATAGATGCTACAGCGTATCCGATACTTGACCCGGAAAATATAATTGGGAAGATATGTCCACCTCGCCACCCTGTGTTCAAACAAACGGCAGTAATGCACAACTTTAAAATCCCTGAAAGAAGTAGTATCCAAAAAGATAAATGGCTCCATTCAACAACTAATTCTTTTAATTGATGTTCCCCTGAAAATAATGTGTACGGAAGAAAAGTTCCCGCAATTCCTAATAAAATACCACCGATAATTCCGAGTGTCAGTTTGTATTCCCTAAAAGGGTGAATTAACTTCTCTAATGTGAATTCTAACTTGAAATAAAAGAAACCAACTATAGCACCGATACTAGCAAGTGGAAGAAATGCGATCCATTCATTGAAAGAAAGTGCACCTTCCCCGAAATCAACAATAAAGGATCCACGATTATCGAGTTTACTCAGTAGTAAATAAACAGAAAAACCTGCGAAAGTAGTAGCTAAGTATACAATCGCCTTTTTTCCTTTAGAAAAAGCAGCAATTTGTTCCCCCTCATTTTCATTTGGTGCTAAATAACCGAATAATGGTGCGTTAAAAATGACACTTAAAGTAGCTCCAATTCCGATCTCGGTTAGCTCATTCATACCCTTTAAGGCAAATTTAAAGCGATCCCCTACCCATGTGCACAGTCCGCCTATAATTCCAACTAGTGCGGCTTCTGGACCAAGACTAGCACCGAAAATTAAAACAATAATCGCCGTTAAAGTAGCCTGATGGACAAAGCGATATTCGATTCGACCAGTTTTTTTATATTCAGCCATCACTTCAGGCATAAGGCGTGGGTATGTACCGAAATGTTTTTGTGATAGACCAACAAGGACCCCGCCAATTATTGTTACGCAAAGGGTGTAATAAGAGGGAAAAGAGAGAACTTCAGGCAAGTATCCCCAAATAAAGTGGATTCCAATATTTATTGTGACTAAAAATAACCAGACTGTAGCTCCTACTATAGATCCTAGAAGAATGCCATATAGAGCAAGTATGTACTGCATATCTTTTTTATTTGTCATGTTATACCTCCGTTATGTAAATCTTAGTAGGTAAAAAAGTGAAATATACTAGTGAAAAATGGATTGAATATATATAGTATCTTTTTGAGAAGATGGCCTATTCAACATATAGGCTAACTTTAGGGGAATTTGAATTTATAGGTTAAATTACTTATTTAATTTTATAGATTGATTTGAGGTTTTTAAAGGTCTTTTTTGAAATAGACTAGAATATATTTCTTTTGTTGCTTTATATGAAACTGTTAACATTTATTTTAGAACATTCAGAAAAACTGTTTGACATTAGGAAATTATTGCTATAAAATCAACGGTAATTGCATAGTCTTATCAAGAAAAGGTGGAGGGACAGGCCCGATGAAACCTTGGCAACAGCCGTATAACGGAATTGTGCCAAATCCTGCAGGTAGTAATCCTGAGAGATAAGAAAGAGCCTTTAGAGCGTGTTTTCAAACTGCTCCTTTCTTGTTTTCAGGAAAGGGGCAGTTTTTTATTTTGTATAAAAGAAAGGAGAATGAGAGATGGGAGAATCATGGGGAAAAGGAACAATTTGTGTGCAAGGTGGCTATACGCCAAAAAATGGTGAACCACGTGTTTTACCACTTTATCAAAGTACAACATATAAATACGATACTTCAGATGATTTAGCAGCCCTATTTAACTTAGAGGCAGAAGGATATATTTATACACGTATTGGAAACCCTACTCTAGCCGCATTTGAGCAGAAGTTATCAGATTTAGAAGGCGGTGTAGGAGCTGTTGCAACGGCTTCTGGGCAAGCAGCTATTATGCTCGCAGTTTTAAATATTTGTAGTAGTGGGGATCATTTACTTTGTTCTTCAACGGTTTACGGGGGAACGTTTAATTTATTTGGAGTGAGTTTGCGTAAACTGGGTATTGATGTTACGTTCTTTAATCCAAATTTAACGGCAGATGAAATTACGGCGCTTGCTAATGACAAGACGAAACTTATCTATGCAGAATCGTTAGGAAATCCAGCGATGAATGTTTTAAATTTTAAAGAATTTTCAGCTGCTGCTAAAGAATTAGAGGTACCTTTTATCGTTGATAATACATTAGCAACTCCTTATTTATGCCAGGCGTTTAAACATGGGGCAAATATTATTGTTCATTCTACGACGAAGTATATCGATGGGCATGCGAGCTCCTTAGGCGGTATTGTAATTGACGGTGGAAACTTTGATTGGACAAATGGAAAGTATCCTGAACTTGTTGAACCAGATCCAAGTTATCACGGTGTAAGTTACGTTCAAAACTTTGGTGCAGCAGCGTATATTGTGAAAGCACGTGTTCAGCTATTAAGAGATTATGGAAATTGTATGAGCCCATTCAATGCATATATTAGCAATATTGGCTTAGAAACATTGCATTTACGAATGGAACGTCATAGTGAAAATGCTCTTGCAGTTGCTAAGTGGCTTGCTAGCCATGAACGTATTGAATGGGTGAATTATCCGGGCTTAGATAGTAATGAAAATTACTCATTGGCACAACAGTACTTGAAAAAAGGCGCTAGTGGTGTTTTAACTTTCGGTATTAAAGGCGGATTAGAAGCAGCAAAAGAATTTATCGCAAATGTAAAACTAGCAACTCTTGTAACGCACGTAGCTGATGCACGAACTTGCGTTATACATCCTGCTAGTACGACGCATAGACAATTAAATGCTGAAGATCAGCGTTTAGCTGGTGTTACATCTGATTTAATTCGTTTATCAGTTGGTATAGAAGATGTTTCTGATATTATTGCAGATTTGGAAGCAGCTCTAGTTGGGGGCAAAACACATGCCGATCATAATTGATAAAGATT
Source organism: Bacillus sp. GMs2/2 (assembly GCF_050172095.1). Classification (NCBI taxonomy): domain Bacteria; kingdom Bacillati; phylum Bacillota; class Bacilli; order Caryophanales; family Bacillaceae; genus Bacillus; species Bacillus sp. GMs2/2. The sequence continues at coordinate 51,400 of NZ_JBNLYE010000004.1, read as the reverse complement.
TACCGGCTCGCAAAGTGTTACAAAAAGAAAATATTTTTGTAATGACGAAGGAGCGAGCGGAAACACAAGATATACGCGCTTTAAAAATTGCTATATTAAATTTAATGCCAACGAAGCAAGACACAGAGGCGCAATTACTTCGCTTAATTGGAAACACACCGTTACAATTAGATGTTCATTTGCTTCATATGGAATCACATCTATCTCGTAATGTAACGCAAGAACATTTAACAAGCTTTTATAAAACGTTTCGTGATATTGAAAATGAAAAGTTTGATGGGCTCATTATTACAGGAGCGCCAGTGGAGACCCTCGCTTTTGAAGAGGTAGATTATTGGGAAGAGCTTAAACATATTATGGAGTATTCAAAAACGAATGTAACATCTACGCTCCATATTTGCTGGGGAGCACAGGCTGGCTTGTACTATCATTATGGTGTTCCAAAGTATCCCCTTAAGGAAAAAATGTTCGGTGTATTTGAACATGAAGTTTGCGAGCAACATGTGAAATTGTTACAAGGATTTGATGAATTGTTTTTTGCTCCGCATTCTCGTCATACAGAAGTACGAGAGAATGATATTAGAGGAGTGAAAGACTTAACATTGTTAGCAAACTCTGAAGAAGCAGGTGTTCACCTTGTTATTGGGCCAGAAGGAAGGCAAGTGTTTGCCCTTGGACATAGCGAATATAGTTGTGAGACGTTAAAACAAGAATACGAACGAGATCGTGACAAGGGATTAAATATTGATGTGCCAAAAAACTATTTTAAACATAATAATCCAGATGAAAAGCCGCTTGTTAGGTGGAGGAGTCATGGTAATTTATTGTTTTCTAATTGGTTGAATTATTACGTGTATCAAGAAACCCCTTATATATTGTAAAGAAAGATTGTGTAACACGTGGCAACGTTTTCCTTGTAAAGATTAACCTTTATTTTTCCGAATGTTCAAAATACATTGTTTTTCAGATTTTTTACTCATATAATTTCATCTAAACACAATTTTTGAGGGGTGGACAGTACTATGAAAGAAATTCAAGTTGGGTTATTAGGTCTTGGGACAGTTGGCAGTGGTGTGGTTCGTATTATTACGGATCATCAAGAACGACTCATACACCAAGTAGGTTGTCCAGTGAAGGTAACGAAAGTATTAGTGCAAAACATTGAGAAAGAGAGAGAGGTAGAGGTACCTTCTACTCTATTAACACAAGATGCAAATGAAATTTTAGATAATCCAAATATTGATGTTGTCATTGAAGTGATGGGTGGCATTGATGATGCAAAATCATATATTTTACAAGCTTTAAAAAGCGGAAAGCATGTTGTAACTGCAAATAAAGACTTAATGGCATTACATGGGGCGGAACTATTAGCGACAGCAAAAGATAATAAGGCTGATTTATTCTATGAGGCGAGTGTGGCAGGGGGAATTCCAATTTTACGCAGTATCGTAGAAGGACTTTCCTCAGATCTTATTACGAAAGTAATGGGAATTGTAAATGGAACGACAAATTTTATTTTGACGAAAATGTCAGACGAAGGGAGAGCATATAACGACGTGTTAAAAGAAGCCCAACAACTTGGATTTGCAGAAGCAGATCCAACATCAGATGTAGAAGGTTTAGATGCAGCAAGAAAAATGACGATTTTAGCTACTCTCGGTTTCTCTACAAATGTAGAGCTTGGAGACGTGAAAGTAAAAGGGATTACCTCTATTACAGAGGAAGATATTGAATATAGTAAGAGCTTAGGTTATACAATTAAATTAATCGGTCTTGCAAAACGAGATGGTGAAAAATTGGAGGTTACAGTTGAACCAACTTTACTTCCAAATACACATCCTCTTGCGGCAGTACAAAATGAATATAACGCTGTGTATGTTTACGGTGAAGCAGTTGGGGAAACGATGTTTTATGGACCAGGCGCAGGAAGTTTACCAACAGCGACAGCTGTTGTTTCGGATTTAGTTGCTGTAATGCAAAATATTAGATTAGGGGTAACAGGAAATAGTGCTGTAGTCCCACAATATCAAAAAGTATTAAAAGAGCCAGACGAAATTGTCGTGAAAAAGTTTTTAAGACTGCATGTAAAAGACGAAATTGGTGTATTTGCAAAAATTACTTCATTGTTCTCTGAGCGCGGAGTTAGCTTTGAGAAAATTATTCAAATGCCGCTTGAAGAGAAAGGAAAGGCTGAAATTGTAATTGTAACGCATCGTGCGTCTCTTGCTGATTATGATTATATTCTACATACGTTGCAAGGGTATGAAGAAATAGATTGTTTGAAAGCGAACTATCGAATTGAAGGGGATGCTAAGTAGTATCCTTACCATAAAACAGAAAGAGCCTATTAAGCAGCTTGCTTAATAGGCTCTTTTCTATTTAAAATCTGCGTACCAACTTGAATAAATGCTTGGATAATCCAGCCTGTTGTAAAGGATAAGATGATTGTTCCAAAATAGATAGGTCCGTCTAATAAAAAGCTTAACGTTAAAAATAAAAAGGCTAATGAAATCTCTGTTCTTCTAAACGTCCATTTTTTCTTCTCAGCAACCGTTAAAACGAAAGCTTCTTGAGGCGCTGCGCAAAGGTTTGTAGAGACGTAAAGACCAATTCCAGCTCCAACGAATAGATTTCCGCAAATAAGTGTTATATATTTTGGAAGAGAGCGGATAGCGTCCATAATAGTTGTAATGGAACCAATCCAATCAACAAAAAGAGAAATAAGAACCATCGTTACAATTGTACCGATTGTAATTTGTTTTTTATTCCAAAAGAGTACGATAAGTGTAAAGGCAAAGTTAATCATAAAAATCCAAAAACCAATACTTATGCCAAAATTTTGATATAGTGCAATAAAGAAGGAATCATAAGGGCTAAGTCCAAAGGAAGTAATTGTCGTCATCATATTAATACCGATGGCAAGAATGAGTAAACCGCCAATGAAAAATATATATTCTAATTTGAATCGAAGCATAGTTGTATATCCTTTCTAAATGTATTTGCTAGGAAAGGATATATTGTGGAAAGCTTACCAGGTCAAGGGAGAATTTTTGTGAGAAGGGGAAAATGAGATGACAAATATAAGAAAGATTGCTGAACTTGCTGGAGTATCTGTTTCAACTGTTTCACGTGTACTAAATAATCATCCGTACGTAAATGAACAGAAACGAAAAGAAATTTTAGCGATTATAGAAGAATTAAATTACACGCAAAACGTGAATGCGATTCATTTAGTGAAAGGAAAAACGAATGTAATTGGCGTTTTATTACCACACGTAAATGATCAATATTATAGCGCTATTATCGAGGGGATATCAAAAGAGACAGCCAAGAATAATTATAATATGATGCTTTGCCAGACGAATTATAGCGAAGAAAGAGAACTAGAAATTTTAAATATGTTAAAAATGAAAAAGCTTGATGGGGTTATTATTTGTTCTCGGGCAAATAGTAAGGAGAAGCTTGAAGAATATACAAAATTCGGCCCGATTGTTATGTGTGAAGAAATAGATTCAAAATGCATTTCAAGTGTCCATATCGATTACTACAAAGTATTTTCACTTGGGATGAAAAGCTTAATAGATGCCGGTCATACACATATTGGATATTGTATTGGAAGAAGTAATAGTGTTAATAGCCAAAGACGAAAGAAGGCATATGAAGATTCGCTTCAACAGAGTATCGTAACACCGCTAGAGACCTGGAAATTTGAGGGTTGTTTTACAGTGGAAGATGGACGCAATGTAATTAGAGAATGGGCTCATATGTCAGTAAAACCGACGGCGTTCCTTGTATCTTGTAACCATATTGCAGCGGGGATGGTTACAGAAGCAAAAAAACAAGGAATTCGTATTCCAGAGGATATTACGATTATCGGGTGTGATGATCAAGAGGTGGCAGATATATTGGGTATAACGACGATTTCGCATTCTAGTAAAAACGTTGGAGTAAAAGCGTTTGAATTATTATATGAAAAGATTAATGAAGAGAAATTAGATGTGAAGCATATAGAGTTATTACCAGAGTTAGTAAATAGAGAAACGACGTAATTGAGAAGGTGTGAAAATCGCTTTTCAAAATTTCGTTTGGTATAATTATGGACAATCTATGAGGGCTAAAAGGGGTTTTGATATGAGATCAAAAGTAGTAAAAGTAATTCTACTCATTACAATTGCATCTTTCTGTTTATTTGCATATGGCTTTGTTTCAGGTGTAAATGATGTATTAAATCCGAAAGCTTCAAATTTAATTAAAAAGACCGATGTAGTGGCAAAAGAGAAAAAGAAAACGGGAACGTTACAAATCGTTAGTTTAGGTGATTCATTAACGCGTGGCGTTGGTGATAAAGAAGGAATTGGCTATGTTGGGCGAATGAAAGAGGATTTACAAAAAGATTATAAGCAAAAAATTGCATTAACAAATTTAGCAGTTAGTGGTGCAAAAATGCCCGATTTATTAAAACAAATTGAAAGTAATGGCGCTCAATATTCAATTAAGCAAGCAGATGTAATCGTGTTAACGATTGGTGGGAATGATTTGTTCCCAGGCTGGGAATCGCTTGGGAAAATAGATTTAGAGACGTATCGTCCTGACACAGAAACGTTTCAAAATGAAGCAAAGAAAATTATAGAAGAAATTCGTAAATTAAATACAGATAGTCCGATTTTTTGGCTTGGTTTATACAATCCTTTTGAAGATGTAGAAGATTTAAAAGGGTCTTCAAACATTGTTGTGGACTGGAATGCATCTTTAGAGAAGTTAGCGCTAAACGATAAAAATGTGTATATTACACCGACATTTGATTTATTCCAAAACCGCGGGAAAGATTTATTATACTCTGATCATTTTCATCCGAACGAAGTAGGTTATACGTATATGGCAGAACGTTTAGTTCAAAATGTTGTAAGTAAATTAAAACTAGAACAAGGAGGGGTAAAATGACGACGATACTTTCCGTACGAGATTTGAAGAAGGTAATTGGAAAGAAGACTCTTGTAGAGAATATTTCCTTTGATGTAAAGCAAGGAGAAGTGTTCGGGTTCTTAGGACCAAATGGTGCTGGAAAGACGACTACCATTCGAATGTTAGTCGGATTGATTAAGGCGACAGAAGGTAAGATTTCTATCGGTGGTTATTCGATTAAGGAAAATTTCAGAGAAGCGATGCGTCAAATTGGGAGTATCGTTGAAAACCCAGAGTTGTATACATATTTAACGGGATGGGAAAATTTAAAGCAATTTGCTCGTATGTTAGGTGATATATCAGATGAACGTATTATTGAAATTGCTGAAATGGTTCATTTAGATGAAAGAATTCATGACAAGGTAAAAACGTACTCACTTGGTATGAAACAACGCCTTGGAATTGCGCAGGCGCTCCTTGGGAATCCAAAATTGCTCATATTAGATGAGCCAACGAATGGTTTAGATCCAGCAGGGATTAGAGAACTTAGGGAATTTATACATAAGCTTGTAAAAGAAGAAAATATGAGCGTGTTTATTTCAAGTCACTTGCTAAGTGAAGTGCAAATGATATGTGATCGCGTTGCTATTATTCATAAAGGAAAAATGATAACAGTTGCCAAGGTTGAAGAATTAATTAAAACAGCAAGTGATCGTGTAGAATGGATTGTTACACCAATTTCTAAGGCGAAAGATATGCTAGAAGCGGCCGAAGAAGTAAGGGAAGTGAGTGTAGAAGGCGATCGATTACTATGCCGCATGGATATTGCATCTATAAGTAGTTGGAATAAACACTTTGTCGAAAATGAAATAGATGTACATAGCGTTAAGGAGCTTGTATTTACGCTAGAAGATTTATTTATTGAACTCACAAGGGGTGAGCAGCATGCGTGAATTTGCGAATCTAGTTTTAAATGAATCAGAAAAGATTTACCGTAAGAAACGTATTTTTGTTGTCATGCTTATTTTAGCAATCTTGATCCCGCTTTTTGTGTATGCGCAGTATCGTGAAATAGAAACGACACAAAAAAGACTCGGTACAACCGATTGGAAGGTTTCATTGCAACAGCAAATTGTTGATTCTCAGAACCGGTTGAACAATTCTAGGTTGCCAGAAGAATGGCGTGATTGGTTAAAGGTAAGAGTTGAGCAACAACAATATTATTTAGATCATGATATTAATCCGATGGCACCGGGTGCACCGACTTTTGTCAGATCATTTATTGAACAAGGAATTACATTATTTATTCCGCTTCTCGTAATGATTGTCGCCATTGATATCGTTTCAGGAGAACGAAGTGATGGGACGATGAAGATGTTACTTACGCGGCCAATTCGGCGCTGGAAAATACTCCTTAGTAAATACGTGACGATGTTATTTTTCATTTCGCTCATACTGTTTCTTGTAGGTTTGTTTGCTTACATATTATCAGGGCTTGTATTTGGATACTCGGGATGGAATTTACCTGTTTTAACAGGATTTGTTATTGATAAGGAAACGCTAAATACGAACTTTGTGCATCTTATTCCGCAGTGGCAATACATCTTAATGGCGTATGGACTAGCATGGTTTGTTGCTATCGTTGTCGGAACTATATCATTTATGGTCTCTGTTTTAATTCGTAATACACCAGCTGGTATGGGCGTTATGCTAGCTGCATTAATTGCAGGCGGTATTTTAAGCTCGTTCGCAACATCTTGGGAAGGCGCCAAATATATTTTTAGTGTGAATTTATCATTAACGGATTATTTATCAGGAAAATTACCTGCATTACAAGGTTTAACGATGGGATTTTCTTTGATGAATTTAACTGTTTGGGCAGTTGTTTCCCTTGTTATTTCGTTCGTAGTATTTACAAGACAGGATATGGTGAATTAATTAGACAGGAAGTGACAGTATGGAAAATGTTTTAAAGAATGATTGGGAGCCACTATTGGCACCAGAATTCGAGAAAGAGTATTATCTTACTCTATCCAGTTTTTTGACAGAAGAATATAGCACGCATGTTGTTTATCCGAAGGTAGAAGATATTTTTAACGCTCTTCAGTATACAAGTTATGAAAATACAAAGGTTGTTATTTTAGGACAAGATCCATATCATGGACCGAATCAAGCGCATGGTTTAAGCTTTTCTGTGCAACCTGGTGTTAAAACACCACCGTCATTGTTAAATATGTATAAAGAACTTCGAGATGAATATGGTTATGAAATCCCGAATAACGGTTATTTAGTAAAATGGGCGGAACAAGGAGTATTATTACTAAATACCGTATTAACAGTTCGTCAAGGCGAAGCAAATTCTCATAAGGGAAAAGGATGGGAGCACTTCACAGATCGTGTAATTGAACTATTGAATGAACGTGAAAAGCCAGTTATTTTCATATTGTGGGGGCGCCATGCGCAGGCGAAGAAGAAGTTAATTACGAATCCGAATCATCATATTATCGAATCTGTACATCCAAGCCCACTATCGGCAAGACGTGGTTTCTTTGGTAGTAAGCCATATTCTAAAGTAAATACGATTTTAGCTAATATGGGCGAAAGAGAAATTGATTGGGAAATTCCAAATTTATAAATAGAAAAGGTAGTTAACAGTCGTTAACTACCTTTTTATTATTATTGTTGCTCGTTCTTTAATTTTGCATCTAGTACAAAAGTGCCAAATGGGATAACTGATGAAACAAATGCTCCAAGTGCCCATAAAATTGATTTACGGTGTACGATTGTTACTTGAATTACTGCAAAGATGAATAGAATAAATAGAACACCATGAGCCATGCCTGTAATTTTAACAGCTGTTGCAAATCCTGCGAAATATTTCAATGGCATTGCTACAAATAATAGTAATAGGAAAGAAATACCCTCAACTAGTCCAATTGCTCTTAATCGTCCGATTGGTGTAGATAACATAAAGTAGCCTCCTTTAACGTATGCTTGTATATAGTAAATTTGTATTCTTTTTCAAAATAAAATAGTCTATTTTGTTTCATTATATACAAAAAGAAAGTTTACACTACGAGAATAGTGCAAAGTTCAAAATATAGTCACAAAAGCATGAGAATTTAAATAAAAACCTATTTGAAGTATTTGACTTCAAATAGGTTTTGTGAATGAAAATATTAAACAAGTACATCCGTTTTTAAAACGAATTTCTCTACAACTTTTGCAACACCATCGTTCATATTTGTATCTGTTACGTAGTTTGCAATTTCTTTAATATCATCAGGTGCATTGCCCATTGCAACGCCAAGACCAGCAAATTCAATCATCGCTTGGTCGTTATAGCTATCGCCCATTGCGATAACTTCTTCACGCTTAATGCCGAGCTTTTGGATCAGTTTGTTTAAGCTCGTTCCTTTTGTAACACCAGCTTCAGTAAATTCTAAGAAGAATGGTTTCGAACGCATCACGCTTAATTGGCCTTCTAGCTGTTTTTGTAGTTTTTTTTCAACTTCAACAAGGCGTTCAGCTTCTTTATTCATTAATACTTTTACTACGGGCTCTTTAACTGCAGCTTTAAAGTCATCTACTACAACAATTGGCATACCAGTAATATCGCCCTCAATTTCAGTATAAGGATTATTTTCTTCCGTTACGATATCATCGCCCATATAAGTATGAATCCATACATCTTCAGTTTTACTAATTTCAAATAGGTTGTGAACGATTTCAGGAGATAGTGTACTACTAAAGATTTCTTCGTTTGTTTTACAGTTAATAATTTTTGCACCATTAAAAGATAAAATGAAACTGCCGTATTCTTCTAAACGAAGTTCTTTCGCTACATTGCGCATACCGAACGTTGGACGTCCAGAAGCAAGTACAACCTTTACGCCTTGCTCTTGTGCAGTCATTAACGCTTCTTTCGTACGAGGTGAAATAGTATGGTCATCACGTAATAAAGTATCATCTAAATCTAAAACAATCATTTTATAAGTCATATAGAAAATTCCTTTCTTTAATTGAAATCAAAATACATGTTCATGAAGAGATTGAGGAATAATAGTAAGACATCAAACCTCTTTGAAAAGAAGTAGATAAATTATTATGAGTGTGTTGCTCATAATATTGGTTAATAATCATTGGGGATGAATAAAACCCCAATGATTAAAGTTTGATTTTATCGTAACAACTCTAAAGGTAGAGTGCAATAATGGAAGTTTTCCAATTTAAGATATTTGTTTTGCTGTGGAACGAGAAAATAGTATTTCTAGCAAGATTGCCATTACAGATCCAAGAACGAGACCATTACTTAAAAACGATGCTAGAAATGGTGGAAGTGTGGAATATGCTCCTGCTGGAACAAACATAACTCCGACTCCTGTAAAGATTGAAAGACCGGCTACTTTAAATAATCGTTCTTTATCCTGGACAGTTTCGTATTCTCGAAAGGCGAGGCCAATCATGCTTGCGAATACAGGATAAATAGCGGCATAACCAACTGCAACAGGGATTGCTGCAAAGAATGAAGTAATCTTTGGAAATATACTAACGACAATAATAAAGCTTGACCCTAATATAAACGGGAGACGTTTATAAATATTAGTCGTTGCAATAAAACCTGCTGATCCAGAAATAGCGACAGGCCCAATAGCTGAAAATAGGCCGCCTAGCAATTGGTTGATTCCTGTTATAATGCCAGCTTGTTTAAAACGATCTGATGCAGCGTTTTCTTCATATTTAGAGACAACCTTTTGTACAACGCGAATACTTGCTAACATATTTGTTAGAAGTAAGAGCGTAACGAAAATGACCGTAATTACCATGTTCCATTCAACACGAGGCATTCCAAAAACAAATAAGGATGGAAAACGGATTATGTCTGTCACTGGTGTTATTGGATTAGATAATCCGAAGCATGCGAATAATATCCAGCCGCATACGATACTGAAAAGAACGGAATATTGTCCAATAATAGGTAGCTTCATGATGAAAAAGGATAGTAAAATAACAATGAGTGAAAGAATAAATACGTTAGGTTGTACTTCTGTATGTTTTCCATCAAGGCCAAACATTCCCTTTAAGAAGGAGCCACTAAGCTGCGCGACAAGAAGAAATAAATACGTTCCAATGACTGTCGGTGTAAAATAGCGAACGAGTTTATCAATAAGTCCAAAAACGCTAAGAATAATACAAATAATACCACTTAATAAGAAAGCATATTGAAGAACTTTAAGTGTCTCATTATTTGATCCAAATAGTACGACGCCTAAACTTGCGTAAAGAGAGAAAATTCCCCACCAAAGGCCAGCAGGACCTTCTTGAATAGGAAGTTTATGCCCAAATATAGCTTGCAAGAGACCAGCAAAACCTAGAACAAATAATGTTCTTTGTACAAATGCGATGGCTTCAGCGCCATTAAGACCATAACTAGTTGCGACACTAATTGGTACAATAAGGCTTCCAGCTAAAATAAATAGTGCCCATTGTAAGGCAGAAAGAAATGTCTTCATTATATCAACCTCTTTCATAGATTCCGTATCTAGTATATACGTATTTTATTTCCACTGGCAAAGATTGTAGATAGAGAAAAGAGTTGAAACACAGTATGAATGCACGTAAGCAATTATGGATAGCAGTTATATGTATGACTTTTGTTGTAATTCTAGGAACGATAGGATTTATGACGATTGAAGAGATTAGTTTGTTTCAAGCATTTTGGATGACAATGATTACTGTATTGACTGTTGGATACGGAGATGCCGTTCCTGTAACGCAAGCGGGGAAAGTATTTGCGCTTCTTATTATTCCTGTTGGCGTAGGTATTGTTACGTATGCAATTGGGGTAGTGGCAGCTATGATTATTGAAGGGAATTTATTTCATGCAGTACGGAGGAAGAAGATGGATAAACAAATAGCGCAGTTGAAAAATCATATTATAGTATGTGGTTGCGGTAGAGTGGGGCTTCAAGTTGTACATGAATTGCAAGAAAAGAATATTCCATTTGTCGTTGTTGATAAAGATGAAAGTATATTGGAGCAGGAAAAGCTTTTATTTGTACATGGAGATGCAACGGAAGATCAAGTATTACATAATGCCGGAATTTTAAAAGCAGCTGGTTTAGTTGCTATTGTTGCAAATGATGCCGAAAATGTATTTATTACATTAACAGCAAGAGGGTTAAACGATACGATTAAAATTGTGGCGAGATCTGAAAAGCCAGAAACTGAAGAGAAATTAAGGCGTGCTGGTGCAAATAAGGTTATTAATCCATCTAGTATGGCGGGTATTCATATCGCAAAAGGTATTGCAAATCCATTAACTGTTCATTATATTGATACAGTGTTGTATGGAGTAGAACAGTCATTTGTCATTGAAGAAATTCTAGTTGGAAAAGATTCAATATTGGTTGGTAAATCGTTACTAGAGAGTAATGTAAGGAATCAGTTTGATGTAACAATATTAGCGATTTCAAGAAATGGGGATATTATACATAATCCGACAGGGCAGGAAAAATTGAAAGAACGTGATATGATAATAGTATTTGGTTCAGTAGAAAAATTGGGACAATTCGAGAAAGAATTACAAAGTACGAGGTGATAAGGAATGCAAATATCTAGCGACAAGATTTTAAATAAAATGGCGAATGAAATTGCGAAGGCAAAAAGTAGTGAAGGACAAAAGTCAAAAGAACATTTATTAGTTGTGCGTGCTTTATGTGACTTATTATTAGATGAACAAGTTGAAACATCTACATATAGAGAACCGAAAATTCAATCGCAAGTAATTGGATCACAACCAGTAACAACTATGCAACCAATTGCACCTGTTTCTGGGGAGCCAGTATATATAAAAGAAAGTGATGCAAACGGTAATTCTTTATTTGATTTTTAGAAGATAAATCGTTTGGCTTATATGCAAAAATTGCTTATGATAAAGGTAAAAAAGGGGAATTAAGATGAAAATTTTCTTTTTACTAGGTTGTATTGCAGCGGGGCTATCTGTTGCGTTAGGGGCCTTTGGAGCACACGGTTTAGAAAATAAAATTTCTGCAAAAATGTTAGAAGTTTGGAAAACAGGCGTTACATATCAAATGTTTCATGCAGGTGGACTATTCGTAGTTGCTTTATTGATGGATAAGGTTCAATCATCACTTTTAACTACTGCTGGTTGGCTAATGGTAGCTGGAATTATTATGTTCTCAGGTAGTTTGTATGCATTAAGTACGACAGGCATTAAGTTCTTTGGTCCAATTACACCTCTTGGTGGTGTAGCGTTTATAGTGGCGTGGATTCTAGTAGGGACTGCAGTTGTAAAAGGATTATAAAAAAACAAAAGCTGGCATTTGCCAGCTTTTTTTATGGTCTTGGAGTATAAGTTGCTTGTTGACTAGGTAAATACGTAATTTCTTCTGGAAACTCTACGTAATCTAAGTAGATCATTAGTAGTAAATAGCGTTTTCCTGATTGCGGTTCACTAATAACAATATGGTCACGGCCAGCTGCTTCAATAATACCTGTATAAGATTGTGTACCAAGGGAACTGCCACGTTCATAAGTCATTACAACCGTAGCTTGCTTACCTTTGTTTAAACGAAGGATATTTTCAATATAGGATTGCTCTAGAGGTAACATGCCTTGAGAAATTGCATATTGAGCTTGCGCAGCTTGAGCTGTTTGTTGTTGCATCGCTTGCTGCTGTTGTTGAGTCATTTGTTGCGGTTGTACATAAGTTCCAGATGGTTGATAAAAACCTGTTCCATAGTACGGGTTTTGTTGCTGTGCCATTCAAAAATCCCTCCTCATTTTTATTCCTTAATATACGCTAGGGCAGTCTCCAGCAGATGGCTGGAAGAAGCAGTGCTTTTTAAAGCGACCAGAGTTTTGTTGGTTATACCAAGTTGGTGGACATGCCCCTTCAGGTCTAAAGAACCATAAGGCAAAGTTAGCAGGCCAAAAACGTTGCCCTTGAATGGTCCGTCTCGCTAGGGCAATATCTTGTTCACGTGCCCGTTGATAAAAGTATCCTTTTTGCGTTGCTTCAAAACCGCCGGGGTTTTGATAAACCATTTGACGTAAATTACGAATGCTTTTAAAGTCTAAACAATTTCCGCGGACACGATTTACCCCAACGTTTCCGACCATTAACATTCCTTGTTGTCCTTCTCCTTCGGCTTCAGCACGCATCAGTCTAGCTAACAACTTTACATCTTCTTCGTTATAAGCAATAACTCCCATTATGTGTCACCTCTCTTTTTGGAATACCTTTTGGAAAGAGGTTTATCTCTAGATGAAGTGTGTAACAATTACTAGTTCATACGTATGAGGAAAAGGGCTCAGATATGACAACCAAACGAAGTTTTACATTGAGAGCGGAAAATAAAAAAAGCTAGCGTGAGCCAGCTTTTTTATTAAAAAACTTTAGACCATAAGTTTGAGAAGAAATCACCAATAGAGCGCATTGTTAACACAAACCAATTTGCTTTTTCAACTTCCTCTGTCGTTTTTGCAGTAACTTTCATACTTTTACTACCGTCTAAGAAACCATATTTATCAGTTGATTCTAAAGTAATTGAGCCTACTTTGGCATCTTTCTTAATAGGAGCAACTAAATGTCCATCTTCAGCAAGAGATTTATCTAATTCAGTCCCAATTTTATAAGGTTCTTTGCTACCTTTTTTCGCAATTACTGTTATTTCTTTTTCGGGTGCAACAGTTACTTGGTCTTCTTTCCCTTTTACTACAGAGATTGTATTGTTCTTATTAACTTTTAGTTTTTGTTTTTCAAAGTTATTAAATCCGTATTCGATTAATTCACGAGATTCTGTGAAACGTTCATCCATTGATTTTGTTTTAATAATAACCGAGATAAGACGTACATCACCACGTTTAGCAGTAATAGTAAATCCGTATCCAGCTGTATCAGAACTTCCAGTTTTTAAACCATCAGTACCTTCATAAGCGAAAGCAGCTCCTGGTAACATCCAATTCCAGTTTTCCATACGAATTGGTTTTGGGTGATTGTCTGGGAAGTTTCTAAATCTTTGTTTTGTATCCTCTAGCATTTCTGGATACTTTGTAATCATTGCTTTTGAAAGCATACCCATATCACGAGCTGACATAGAGTTTTCTGCATTTGGATCAGTACCCTCAGGATGTTTTCCTTTTAAGTCAGCGTTATTTAAGCCCGTAGCGTTTACAAATTTATATTTCTTTAATCCTAGCTTTTTAGCATGTTCATTTGCAAGATTTAAGAAGTTTTTCTCACTTCCTGCAAGAAGTTCTGCTAAAGCGATACTAGATCCATTTGCAGAGAATATAACAATAGAATGATATAATTCTTTTACAGTATATTGACGTCCTTTTTCGAACGGTACATTAGAGAATTCATTATTACGAGAGACTTCATAAGCGTAATCAGAAATATTTACTTTCGTATCCCATGTGATTTTTCCTTCTTTAATTGCTTCTAAAACAGCGTAAACAACAATTAATTTCGACATACTAGCAATAGCCAGCAATTCATCTGGATTTTGCTCGTGAAGTATTTTTCCAGTATCTGCATCAAATAAAAGTGCAGCGGCTGCCTCAATATGTATTTTTTCTTCCGCATGGGATGTTGTTACTCCTAAGGAAGAAATTGACAATACAAGCAATAGTAAAATAGACAAAATCTTTTTCATATAGATTATCACCTTCGCATCGTTATTTAGCATATAGCTCGTATCATTTTAGCATATCTTTACATATAAAAAGGTTACAATTTTACAATAAATTTGAAAAAATGTCGGTTTTTCTTCAAAAGTGCAGAAAAAAGGAGATTTTTGAGGATAAATATAGAGAAGAATAAAAAAAGGAACGAATTTCGTTCCTTTTCACCATTTATATGTGTAAAAATTTCTCTACTTTTCCGTCTGGTAAAATGTTTCCAACGAAGAATGTTCCAAATTCACCATAACGAGCACTTACTTCATCGAAGCGCATTTCATATATAAGTTTTTTAAATTGAAGAACATCGTCAGCGAATAATGTTACGCCCCATTCGAAATCGTCGAATCCAACAGATCCTGAAATCACTTGGCGTACTTTACCTGCGTATTGACGGCCAATTTTACTATGACTGTACATCATTTTTTTACGCTCTTCCATAGGAAGCATGTACCAGTTGTCATCACCTTGGCGACGCTTATCCATTGGATAGAAGCAAATATGATTTGCTTTCGGCAATTCAGGATATAAGCGAGCTAAAATTTGCGGGTTTTGGTATGGATCCTCATCAGCTGGAAGATAGTTGCTTAATTCAACAACAGATACGTAAGAATATGCAGGAACCATATATTCAGCTAAAGTTGTTTTATTCAATTCTGTCTCAATTTCATTTAACTCTTCCATTGTTGGACGTAAAATCATAAGCATAATATCAGCTTTTTGGCCAACAACTGTATACATTGCGTGACTACCTTTTTTCGCAGTAGCTACTTCGTTCCATTTTTCAACGACATTTAAAAATTCAGACACTGCTTGTCCGCGTTCGTCGCTAGATAATGTTTTCCATGCAGCCCAATCAATAGAACGTAAATCATGTAAACAATACCAGCCATCTAACGTTGTTGTTGCTTCACTCATTCTATTCACCTCAGTTAATGATAGTTTTACACGTTAACTATAGCATATATAGTTTTAAAATCATCTATATAAAACCTTGGCGCATAAAATTGTCACATTTAAGTGTTTAAGCGAGGTGAATTTAACGGCTGAATTTTATGAAAATATAATCATTTTTATTTTATCTATTTTTTGGGAGCTATAAGTTTAAAATATAGAAGAAAAGCAGTATTCTTAAAGATAGAGTTTTTTTAACATATGTAGGAGGGTTTATTCGTGAGCAACTTATTTACAACAGTAAAAGAAAAAGTTCAAGGAAAAGGCATTTCTATCGTACTTCCTGAAGGAACTGATGAAAGAATTTTAGGCGCTGCAGAGCGTTTAGCAAAAGAAGAGTTAGTAAAACCAATCTTAGTTGGTAATAGAGAAGAAATTAGCGCAAAAGCTGCTAGCATGAATTTAACATTAGCAGGCGTTGATATTTACGACCCAGCTACATACGAAGAAATGGATGCAATGGTAGCATCTTTCGTTGAACGCCGTAAAGGTAAAGCAACTGAAGAAGACGCTCGCAAAATCCTTAAAGACGAAAACTACTTCGGTACAATGCTTGTATACATGGGCAAAGCACACGGTCTAGTAAGTGGTGCAGCTCACTCTACAGCTGATACAGTTCGTCCAGCACTTCAAATTATTAAAACAAAACCAGGCGTTACAAAAACTTCTGGCGTATTCATCATGGTACGTGAAGAAGAGAAATATGTATTCGCTGATTGCGCAATTAACATTGCACCAAACAGCCAAGATTTAGCTGAAATCGGTATCGAAAGTGCGAAAACTGCTGAGTTATTCGGCATTGATCCACGCGTTGCTATGTTAAGCTTCTCTACAAAAGGTTCTGCGAAATCTCCAGAAACAGAAAAAGTTGTAGAAGCAACTCGCATTGCAAAAGAAATGGCTCCTGAGTTAACTTTAGATGGAGAATTCCAATTCGATGCTGCATTCGTACCATCTGTAGCTGAGAAAAAAGCTCCAGGTTCTACAATTAAAGGTGATGCTAACGTATTCGTATTCCCAAGCTTAGAAGCTGGTAATATCGGCTACAAAATCGCTCAACGTTTAGGTAACTTCGAAGCAGTAGGACCAATCTTACAAGGCTTAAACATGCCTGTAAATGACCTATCTCGTGGATGTAACGAAGAAGAAGTGTACAAGTTAGCTTTAATTACAGCAGCTCAAGCACTTTAATTCTATAATGAATTGAAATAAAGACCGTCGCTATTATAGCGACGGTCTTTATTTTTCTAAACCAAGTGCTTTATTATTACGATCAATAATACGTTGTAAATTCGTCTCATATAAAGAAATCTCATCTATTGTTAATTGAGATGGTGTTAACTTTGGAGCGAATTGCTGCAATGTTTTTAAAAGACGCATCATTAAATCTTGTACTGTAATGGTTTCACCAAGTAATTCTGAGAGTGAGGCCATCGTACTTGGTACAATTTCAGGGTACGTAAAGCGTGTTTCTTCCCCTTGAATTGCTAGGTTGTAGAAATCACGAACGAGTGCGGCACGCTCAGAGCCACTTCCGGTAGCGCAGAGATAGATTTGGACAGCGACACCTCCGCGAATACGACGTTGTGAAATACCAGCGAATTTTTGATCGCGAATACTTAAGTCATAACTACCAGGACAGTAAGAGCCGACAATTTCTTTTGCCTCGATAGTAACGTCGTAATCCTTTAACATCTCCTTAATCAAATGCCACATTGTATCGTATCCAAGGTCAATATCGATACCTTTTTCTGTTTCTTGGAATAAAAGTGATACGTTTAAAACACCTTCATCAAGCACGACCGCAAGCCCGCCAGAATTACGGACAATAACATTGAAGTTGTTTTGTTTTAAAAAAGAAATACCTTCTTCTAAATGCGGAAGGCGTGAATCTTGAATGCCAAGGACAATTGTATTGTGATGAACCCATGAACGCATTGTTGCGACTGACTTGCCATTTCCAATGCTTGTGCATAATGTGTCATCCATTGCGAATGACTGAAGTGCATGGAATGTTGGTCCTAAACTAGATTGATCTACAATGCGCCACTCTGGCTGAGATAAAATGGAACGGGAATTGCTCATATAACTAACCCCTTATCTTTAAAATGACAATCTCTATTATAGCAAAAAATGAAGAATGGAGTTTTCTCACATATAAAGGGGGAGCTTATAGGTGAAATAATAAAAAGGATGCATTACATGCATCCTTTTTATTCTGCAATTTTTTCTAAATTACCGTTTCGGTCCATTCGGAAAGATGTTTGAGAACGTTCTTCGTCATCCATGACTGCCAATTTACGAGCTCGGTTCATAATGTTCATAAGTGTTTCGTAATCTTCTTGTACAGTATGAGATTGCTTTTCTAATTTTTCTAGTTTCTTTTCTAGTTCCTCATTCCGAAGGATTTGTGCTTTAATTTCTTGTTTCAATCTCGTATTCTCGTTTTCAAGAGCTGTCACTTTTATATTTGAAGATCCGACTGTTTGTAAAAAATAAATAACATCTTGCATTGTCATAGAGCTTCTTGCAGCAGGAGCAGTAGCTTCTTGATATGGAATAGCTTCTTTATATTGTACGATTGATTCTTCTTGTACTAATTCTTCGTAATCAGTTATCGAATCTGAAGCTGGTGGTGTATAAAGTAAACGTTTTTTCGCTTGTTCACCGCTTGCAGCACGCATTTTATCTTTACGATGTTTTTTTGCTAGTTGAAGAGCTTGTTCATAGCTATAGCGAACAACAGCATTCCAGCGGAAACCACAAGCAGCAGATGTACGATTTAACTGATCCCCTACTTCCTCAAATGCATTTAATTGCGTACTTCCTTCTCTAACATGACGAAGTACCGTTTCAGCAAGTAATAAATCATCCTCATCTGTCCAAGCATCTTGTCTTACTTTCATAGATTCAACTCCCTTTCTTTTTATGAACTTCCTATTTTTATAATGGGCAAAAAAATAAACTTTTATACAAAGCTTTTAAAAATATGGTAGATTTCGATGAAAGGTAAAAATTTTCCCATGAATGGTGAGTGCTTCTGTAGGAGAGCATATAAAATATGTAGCATTATGTAGAGAATAGGCTTTGTAGGGAAACTTGCAACGAGCTTCAAAGAGCGGTAAAATACCATTTAGTGTTTATTTTTAAACGTACTTGAGAAAAGTTTAAAATAGAGGAAGTGTTATATAATGGGAAACGAGTTTCGCGTGTGCGATGACTGTCAGGCAACGAACGTTAAAACGTTAGTTCCGAAGTTAAAAAAAGTAGATTCATGTGCAACGATTGAAGTTGGATGTCAGTCTTACTGTGGTCCTGGTCGTAAAAAATCATTCGCATTTGTAAATAACCGTCCAGTTGCGGCTCCAACAGAAGATGAGTTAATCGCAAAAATTGAAGCAAAGTTAAATAAGTAAGAAAAAGAAGAGTGAAAAGATTACTCTTCTTTTTTATGCCCATAAGAGGAATAATTTATTCTGCGAAAGTACTCTTGTGTGGACGAACGTTTTCTAAAGGATAGACACAACTTTTGTATTAAAATTCCAATTTGTATAAATTTATATTTCAAAATAATGGTTGACAGTCTTTTAAAGCGCTAGGTAGAATAGAAGTGTCTGATTCTGATAATCATTATCAGGAAAATAACAATTCACCTAATTTTTTTATTACTATTTGAGAATAAATTTCATTTCAATAAATATATGTTGTTAGTTAGGATGGTTGAGGGATGGAAGCGAGCGCAAGCAGTATAGAACAGCAAGAAGAGAATGTTAAAGAGATTAAGAGCAGACCGCTTATCGCTTCTATTATTTTAGTAGCGGGTACAGTTTTATTAGCTTTAAGCATGGCAGTTTCTATTTCTTTTGGGGCTGCAGATATTAGTTTAAAGACTGTATGGCAAGCTGTATTTCAGTTTGATGGATCTATTACACATCATAATGTAATTCAAGAGCTTCGCATGCCTAGAGCAATAGGGGGTGTAGTTGCAGGTGCCTTTTTAGCGGTATCAGGAGCAATTATGCAAGGTATGACGCGAAATCCACTTGCTTCACCATCGTTAATGGGGATTACAGATGGGGCTGTATTTGGAATTGCAATTATGTATGCATTTTTTCCTAATTCACCTTATTTAATGTTTGTTATCGCATCTTTTATTGGAGCTGCGTTTGGTGCAAGCATTGTATATGGAATTGGGTCTTCTTCACCAGGGGGATTAACACCTGTGAAATTAGCTTTAGCAGGTGCAGCTATTAGTGCTTTATTAGGGGCAATTTCATCTGGAATCGCATTGTATTTCAATCTTGCCCAAGAGGTAAGCATGTGGAATGCAGGCGGGGTTGCTGGAGTGAAATGGCAAAGTATTAATATGTTAGTGCCAATTGGCCTTGTTTGTCTTTTTATAGCAATTATGATGTCGAGATATATTACAATTTTGAGCTTCGGTGAAGAAATTGCAATTGGACTTGGTCAAAATACGACATTAATTAAATTTATAGGAACAGTACTTGTTCTCGTTTTAACGGGTTCCGCAGTTTCCATGGCAGGATCAGTTGGATTTGTTGGTCTTGTAATTCCGCATATGACTCGTTTCCTCGTAGGCTCGGACTATAGATGGGTTATTCCATGTTCTGCGGTCTTAGGTGGGCTGTTAATTGAATGTGCAGATATGTTATCTCGCGTTATTAACCCGCCATTTGAAACGCCAATTGGAGCAATTACAGCGCTAATTGGGGTTCCATTCTTCCTCTACTTAGCACGTAATGAAGGGAGAGGAAAGATGTGAGGACGAGTGTCTTAACAAAAAAGAACATTTCTATATTAACGATTTTAGTAGGACTAATCGTTTCTATATTTCTTATTAGTTTAAATACAGGAACTTTTAAAATCCCGCCAATGGACGTATTAAAGTCATTGGTTGGACTAGGGGCTGAAGATCAGTCTGTTATTTTATTTGAATTCCGTATGCCGCGTATGGTAATTGCTATACTAGTCGGATCTGCTTTAGCTATGTCAGGTGCGATTTTGCAAGGTTTATCACGAAATCCGCTTGCTGATCCAGGTATTATAGGTATTAATGCTGGAGCGGGATTAACAGTTGTTATATTCGTCTACTTCTTCTTCGGGAAAGTAGGGACTGGTACATTTTTATCTGTATTCATTCTTCCATTCTTCGCACTAGTTGGAGCGATATTAGCAGCGGTAATTATTTATTTACTAGCATGGAAAGACGGCGTTTCATCGACTCGATTAATACTTGTCGGTATTGCCGTTGCAGCTGGATTTGGAGCTGTTAGTTTAATTTTCTCTATGAAGATGACATCTAACGATTTTCGTTTTGCTACGATTTGGCTGGCGGGAAGTCTATGGGGTACAGATTGGAAATTCGTATTAAGTGTACTTCCATGGATGGTTATTTTCTTACCGCTTGCTATAAGTAAAGCACACATATTAAATGTAATGAACCTAGGCGATTCTACAGCAGTTGGCCTTGGTGTAAACGTAGAAAAAGAACGACGTAAATTATTATTTATTGCAGTTTGTTTAGCAGGTGCATCTGTTGCTGTTGCGGGCGGAATTGGCTTTATCGGTTTAATGGCCCCGCATTTAGCAAGGCGCCTTGTTGGTGGTAAACATCAAATTATGTTGCCCACAGCTGCGCTAATAGGAACGTTTTTACTTTTATTTGCAGACGTGATTTCAAGAAGTGTATTAACAACTTCAGAAATACCAGTCGGTCTTGTTATTTCTGTAATTGGTGCACCATATTTCATTTATTTACTTATGAGGACAAAATAAAGGGAGGCTTTTCGTATGGCAACTTTAGCGGTGGATGCGGTATCTGTTGGCTATAATGAAGGTTTAATTATTGACGGGTTAACAGTTGAAATTCCGGAAGGGAAAATTACAACAATTATTGGACCAAATGGCTGTGGGAAGTCCACATTATTAAAAACGGCGTCTCGTATTTTGAAGGCAAAGCAAGGTACTGTTTATCTTGACGGAAAAGCAATTGAGAAACAGCCAACGAAAGAAATTGCAAAGAAAATGGCGATTTTACCACAAACTGCAGAAGTGCCAACGGGTCTTACTGTATTTGAGCTTGTGTCATATGGAAGATTCCCTCATCAAAAAGGGTTTGGCACGTTGAAAGAAGAGGATTATCGCTACATTAACTGGGCACTTGAAGTGACAGGAATGAAAGAATTTGCGAATCGTCCAGCAGAAGCGCTATCAGGTGGCCAACGTCAACGTGTTTGGATCGCAATGGCTCTTGCACAAGGAACAGAATTACTTGTATTGGATGAACCAACAACGTACTTAGATATGGCTCATCAATTAGAAGTATTAAACTTATTGAAAAAGTTAAATGAAGAAGAAGGTAGAACAATTGTTATGGTTATCCATGACTTAAACCACGCTTCTCGTTTCTCTGATCATATGATTGCATTAAAAGCAGGTAAGTTAATGAAACAAGGAACGCCAGATGAAGTTATGACAAGTGAAACACTTCGTAACGTATTTGAGATTGAAGCTCAAATCGTTCCATGTCCAGTAAACTGTAAGCCAATTTGTTTAACATATGATTTAGCGATGATTAGTAATCAATTGCGTAAAAAAGCATAAGTAGAACCCCCTCGTAAAGAGGGGGGCTTCTAATGGACGTTGAGCTTCTTATATATGAATGGGAAGTTGAACGCCCGTTAGAATGGGTTATTAACAACAGTTAATAAATATATATTAATTAATTGTTATCTTTGTTTCTTATAGTTCATTGTAACTTATAAGATAAATACAGCTAGAAGGAGTGGGAACATGAAGAGTTTTAAAATGGCACTATTAGCAATGGTACTAGTTGTGACTTCTGTACTATTTGCAGCTTGTTCTAACAAAGAAGAAGAAAAGAAAGCAGATGCAAAGACTGAAGAGCGCACTGTAAAACATGCAAAAGGGGAAATTAAAATTCCTGCAAACCCAAAGAAAATTGCTGACCTTAGTGGTTCAACAGAAGAATTATTAATTTTCGGTATGAAACCGGTTATTACTGCTAATACATCTCAAGAAAAAATTGATGCACATATTGAAAAGAAACTAAAAGACGTTAAACCAGTTGGTTCTGCTTGGGGCGATAAAATTAACATCGAAGCAGTAGCTGCTGCAAAACCAGATTTAATTCTTGTAAATAATCGTCAAGAAAAGATTTATGATCAATTATCTAAAATTGCACCAACAGTTATGTTAAACACTCCATTAGATCAATGGCGTCCAAAATTCGAAGAAGTAGGTCAAATCTTCGGTAAAGAAAAAGAAACAAAAGAATGGTTCAAAAAGTATGATGAAAAAGCAAGCAAATTACATGACAAAATCGTCGCTAAAACTGGTGAAGCAACATTTATGAAAATGGCTGCATATCCAAATGCTTTCCGCGTATATGGTGATTACGGTTACGGTAGCGTAATCTTTAATGATTTAAAACTACCAGCAGTTAAAGGTACACCAACTGATAAACCGTTAGTACAAGTACAAAAAGAAGCTTTAATCGATTACAACCCAGATTACTTATTCGTATTTACAACTGGTGACGGTTCTCAGCGCTTAAAAGAATTCCAAGAAGAATCAATTTGGAAAAACATGAACGCTGTTAAAAATAACCACGTATTTACAATTAAAAATGAAGACTTAAACAAAGGTTACTTCCCACTAGGGAAAGATATGATCTTAGACGAAGTTGCTGAATTCGTTTTAGGTAAATAATGTATGAAGGAAATCACTTTTACTTCGGTAAAGGTGATTTTTTCTTTTTATAAAGGGAATTAATACAGTCTTTCATTTCTTTCTGTTTCTCATTTCGTTTATAATATAAAGTAAGAATGTAGTAAAGAAAGGGGGATGTCGGAAAGTGGTATATTTAAACGACAAACTCAGCGAAACAAAAGTGTTTAAAGACCCAGTACATAAATATGTGCACGTGCGTGATCGTGTTATTTGGGATTTAATCGGAACGAAAGAATTTCAACGCTTGCGCCGTATTAAGCAGCTTGGAACGACATTTTTTACATTTCACGGTGCAGAGCATAGTCGCTTTACTCATTCGTTAGGTGTATACGAAATTATTCGTCGTATGATTGATGATGTGTTTGATGGCAGACCAAATTGGAATGCTGAAGATAGATTGTTATGTTTATGTGCGGCATTACTTCATGATGTCGGTCACGGCCCATTTTCTCACTCGTTTGAAAAAGTATTTTCATTAGATCATGAGAAATTTACGCAAAAGATTATCGTAGGCGATACGGAGATTAATGATGTATTAAGTCGTGTTGATAAGGAGTTTCCACAAAAGGTAGCAGATGTAATTGCAAAAACGTCTACTAATAAATTAGCGATTAGTATGATTTCGAGCCAAATTGATGCGGATCGTATGGATTATTTATTAAGAGATGCTTATTTTACAGGCGTAAAGTACGGAAACTTCGATATGGAACGTATACTGCGTGTAATGCGTCCGTATGGGAATCAAGTAGTCATTAAAAATAGTGGTATGCATGCTGTTGAGCATTACATTATGAGTCGTTATCAAATGTATTGGCAAGTATATTTCCACCCGGTAACGCGAAGTGCAGAAGTTATTTTAACGAAGATTTTACACCGTGCGAAATCACTGCACGAGAAGTATTATACATTTAAAAATCATCCTGTTCATTTCTATTCTTTATTTGAAGAAGAAGTAACAGTAGAGGATTATTTAAAGTTAGACGAGAACGTTATGTATTACTACTTCCAAGTATGGCAGGAAGAAGAAGATTCAATTTTAAGCGATTTATGCCGCCGTTTTATGAATCG
This sequence comes from Bacillus sp. GMs2/2, assembly GCF_050172095.1. Classification (NCBI taxonomy): domain Bacteria; kingdom Bacillati; phylum Bacillota; class Bacilli; order Caryophanales; family Bacillaceae; genus Bacillus; species Bacillus sp. GMs2/2. The sequence continues at coordinate 26,995 of NZ_JBNLYE010000004.1, read as the reverse complement.
AAACCTATTTAAATATGTAGAGTTTACAGATAAACACGGTTTAGATAATTGGATGGAATTAAGTAGTTTATTTAAAAAGATTGGACTTGATCCGGAGTATTATTTAGTAGTTGATTCAACATCAGACTTACCGTATGACTTTTATCGTGCAGGAGAAGAAGAAGAGCGCCTACCAATCTTACTTCTTATGCCAAACGGAGAGCTTAGAGAGCTTTCACGTGAGTCGGATATTGTTGAGGCGATTACAGGTAAGAAAAGAACGGATCAAAAGCTATTCTATCCACATGATTTAATCTATGAAGATGGAAGAAAAGGAAAATATAAAGAGAGAATTATTGAGTTGTTAGAAGGAAAGAAATAAGAAGCAGCTAATGGCTGCTTCTTATGAAAAAACTTGAAATTATTTGTCACTTAAGCGTTTTCCGCCAACTGCATAATGGTTTTTAGACATTTCTTCGATGAAAACAACGATGTTTTCTTCAGGAGCACCAGTTGTTTCGCTTACTGCTGCTGTTACTTTCTCAGCAAGAGCTTTCTTTTGTTCTTCTGTGCGTCCTTCTAGCATTTTCACTGTTACGTATGGCATGTACAATCGCTCCTTTTATGTAAGTTACACTCTTATTATAGCGGATTATGGGGAAGAACAATCGAAAAAACAAATAATTTCTTTTTTTGACATATGGAAGAGGAGATGAAGCATGGATCAGTTATTTAGATACCCGTTGCACCAAATTCCTTTGGTAGCAATGGCCATTATTATCGCATTATCAGTTCATGAATTTGCACATGCATATGTAGCATATAAATTTGGAGACGATACAGCAAAGAGACAAGGCCGTTTAACGTTATCACCGATGGCACACTTAGATCCTATAGGTTTGATTGCAGTATTAATTCTTGGATTCGGTTGGGCAAGACCGGTTCCTGTTAACCCATATAACTTTAAAAGACCGCGTCTTGCAGGTATATTAGTTTCAATTGCAGGGCCGATTAGTAACTTAATTTTAAGCGCAATTGGTTTAATTATTTGGTATAGCTTAGTAAAATTTGGTGTATTATACTCAATTCCATCTGCAGTAGCAGATACGTTAGCTCAATTTTTCCAGATTTTTATTATGCTGAATATCGTTTTACTTGTATTTAACTTATTACCGATCCCGCCACTTGATGGGTATCGAGTTGTGGAAGATTTAGCGCCAGCAAATATTCGCGCGAAAATGACACAGTATGAAAAATACGGGGCAATTGCGTTATTAATTCTCGTTATTACACCGCTTAGTAATTACACAATTCAACCTATTTTCCAGGTAGTTATTCCGCATGTATTTGTATTTTTAGATAGCATCATTGCGCCTATTTTTGGCCTTTTATAATTTTTAAGTGAGGAGGATTTTACATATGACAGAGAAAAAGAAAAAAATCGGTTTTAATATCGTGAAAAATGATTCAACAGATGGACATGGTGGATTTGGTGTTGGGGCATTAAGCTTAGAAAACATTTCACCTGTATTTGTTGATGTACTAGAGAAAACTGCATTCGTTGATATTGGTGCGATGCACGCGCGTAGTACAGTAGAAAAAGGTATTAAGTTTTTAACAAATAAAGATGAAGTTCCAAACGGAAAACCATTTTGGCTTGTTTGGGTAACGATTGAAAGAACTGCGACAGGTGCGTATTATGCAGGTGTAACAGCTTGTGAAATGACAGTAGACCGTGAAATTCGCCGCGGATATAAATCACTTCCAGAGCACGTAAATAAAATGGATAAATCATTGAAGCGTCACATTATGGTTGACCATATGGATGAATCATCTAAAAAGGTACTTGGTACGTTCTTGAAAGAACATAATGAAGCTATTTGGAACGAATCTAGTGAAGAATTGCGCCGTGCATTATTAAGTGAATAAAAAATAGCTGACGGATGCCCGTCAGCTATTTTTTTTACCAAGGAAGATATTTTTTCCACCAACTTGTTTTTTTCTTTTCTTCAGTCGTTTTTTCAAATTCTTCTTTATCATCGACGTGATTCATACAATATTCAGTCGGTTCGGTACCTTTAGCGAAATACATTTTCACAGAAATAGGACAATTTTTTGTAGCAATTTTACCGTTCTCTGGATTGATATTAACCGCTACGACGTCACCTGGTTGTTTAAATTCTTTTTTTGGTTGTCCATCTAACCCTTTCTCCATCGTATCAGTCCATATTTTCTTCGCATATCCTTGTTCTGCTACGTTTGAAATAGATTTAGGTTGATCATATCCGACCCACACACCAGTTACGATTTGCGGAGTAAATCCGATCATCCAACTATCCGTTTCAGTAGAACCAGATTTGCCGGCATATGTTCTTGATAGTTTGGATAACATCGATTGACCAGTTACAGCAGCATAGCTGCTTAGTTTCTTATTAAACATACCGGTCATCATTTCTTCCATTACAAACGCTTTGCTCTTGTCGAGAACTTGTTTACTCTCTAAATGAGCATCGTATAATATATTTCCTTCATGATCCATAATGCGGCGAATGAAAGTAGGTTTTACTTCTTTTCCACCATTTGCGAACATGCTATAAGCGTTAACCATTTCAATTGGTTTTACTGGTGATGTACCAAGAGCTAGAGAAGGCACATCTTTTAATGCACTTTTAATTCCAAATTGTTTCGCTGTTTTTGCAAGCGCGTCATCGCCTAAAAACAAATTCGTTTTCACAGCATAAATGTTATCAGAGACTGCGAGAGCTTGTGCCATCGTTACGAAATCATCTGCATAATAATCTTTATAGTTCTTCGGTTTATACTTTGAAATGCCGTCACCTAAGGTGAATACAGTATATTCGCTTTTTAAGCGCGTAGCAGGCGTGAATCCTCGTTCTAATGCCGCATAATATAGAAATGGCTTAAATGTAGAACCAGGCTGACGAATGGCTTGTGTAGCCCTGTTAAATTGACTCGTAGTATAATCAGTTCCACCAACAAGAGCAGCCACTTCACCTGTCTTTGGATTCATAGAGACGAGAGCAGTTTGTATGTTTGTTGTGTCAGGTATGTGATCTTTTACAGCTTGTTCTGCTACAGCTTGTAGTTTAGGGTCTAGCGTTGTATAAATTCGCAAGCCACCCCGTTGTAAAGCTTGTTCGTCTAATCCAACATCACGAAGGAGCGAAGCTTGTACAGCATCTTGGAAATATGGTGCGACCTCTGCTACTTTTTTCGTATCTAATGAGGCAAAAGTTAGTGGCTCTTTCTTCGCTAAGGCTGCTTGTTGCTTCGTAATATATCCTTGTTCTACCATTTCATCTAATATGAGAGCTTGTCGTCCTTTCGCACGATCCTCTTTCAAAAAGGGAGAATAGACACTTGGCCCTTTCGGGATACCTGCGAGCATACTAGCTTCTGCTAATGTTAACTCTTTTGCCGTTTTATCGAAATATAGACGGGATGCAGCTTCGATGCCATAAGCGCCATGTCCGTAATAAATTGTATTTAAATATCCTTCTAAAATATGATTTTTATTATAATTCACCTCAAGGCGAATTGTGTACATTGCTTCTAATAGTTTACGTTTCCACGTTTTATCATGATCTAAGTAAAGGTTACGAGCATACTGTTGTGTAATCGTACTAGCACCTTGGACTTTTGCCATCGCTTTTAAATCGGCAACAATGGCACCAGCAATACGTTTCATATCAAAGCCATGATGTTTGTAGAATCGTTGATCTTCAATAGATAGTGTCGCCTCTTTTACATAAGGTGAAATTTCATTAAGAGGTACATTGTAACGTTTTTGCATTTCATTACTTTGTCCTATAACAGTGTCATCATTTGCGTAAAAGACGCTTGTTTGCGGGACCGCAACAGGAGGAGGTCCCATAATTTTTGCAACTATAATAATAACAAAAAAAGAAAAAACGAAGAAAAGGACGCAAGAAAACATTGCGGTGAAGAAAAGACGTTTATATTTTTTTAGTTTTGGATTCATAGTTTGATCCATCTTTTTTCAGCCCCTCATTAATACAAGCGTTATTGTATTAGTATTGAGGGTTTTCATTTATTTTAAACAATGAAATTTCGAAAATAAAAAAGCCCCTTCCATTAAGAAAGGAGCTCAAAGGCACGTGCTGGCCAATCAGTAATGATAACATCTACACCATAATCAATCATAGTTTGTAAATCTTTGTATTCATTAATTGTATATGGACGGAAAACATACCCTTGCTCTTGTGCTAACTGCACAAATTCTTTCGTTAATAACTGGAAGTTTGGATGTAATCCATTTGCTTCTCTATGTTTTGCTTCGGCAATTGGATCAGCAAGTGGTGTATCATATAAAATTGCTCTTGGGATTTCAGGAGCAATTTCTGCTAATAATGAAACAGAGTCATGGTTAAATGATGAAAATACAATTTGATTAGAAAGATGATATTCACGCACAAGTGCAACAGCTTTTTCCTCAATATTTGGGTAATGAATAACATCTGTCTTTAATTCAATATTTAGTTGTAAGTTCGTTGTGGAAAGCCAAATGAAAACCTCACGCAACGTTGGGATTTTTGCTTCATGGAAAGAAGGGTCTTTATAGCTACCAGCGTCCAATGATTGTAGTTCCTCTACCGTTTTTTCCGAAACAAGTCCAACGCCATTTGTTGTACGATCGACGGTTTCATCGTGAATTACGACAAGTTCACCATCTTTTGATAAGTGGACATCGAGTTCAATTCCGTGAGCGCCAATGCGTTCTGCTTCTTGGAAGGCAATCATCGTATTTTCGGGATGTGTTCCTTTTACTCCGCGGTGAGCGAAAATAAGTGGTTTACTCATGTGAAATTCTCCTTATTATCTCTTTTCTTTCATTATGAAACTGCTTTAGGGAAAATACAATTGAATATGACAAACATTTACAAAAGTCTAACAGTTGCACAAAAGTTAACGTTAACGTAAAATGTAATAATTGAGTGAAGGGAGGAATAAACATGTATAAAATTGATGAAGTAACAAAGCAAGTTGGTTTGACAAAACGTACACTTCGTTATTATGAGGAAATTGGTTTAATTCATCCCCCTGAACGTAGTGAGGGGAACATTCGCCTGTATACAGACGGGGATATCGCCAGAATTAAAAAAATTGTGGAAGCGAAAGAAGTGTTAGGAATTACGCTTCAAGAGATGCAGCATTTTTTATCGTTAAAAGAAAGAATGGAGCAAAGAAGAAGTAGTGAAAATCCTCGTGACCGTGAAGTGATTCAAGAAATTAAAGAGATGCTTGAACAACAAGTGCAAACGTTAGACGAGAAAATGGAGCAAATGCAGCGTGTAAAGGCAGAGCTTGAAGATAGCTTACATCGTGCAGTGACATTTTTAGAGAGCACAAAAGGAGAATGATCAAAATGGAGAGCAAACAAAAATTAGGGAGATTGATTACAGTGGTGGCTACCTTCCTTGCCTTTTCGGGTATAGGGGTAGTCGACCCAATTTTACCAAGCATTGCTGAACAAATTGGTGCATCGCATTGGCAAGTAGAGATGTTATTTACAGCATATATTTTAACGATGGCAATTATGATGTTACCAGCTGGAATATTCGCATCGAGATTTGGTGATAAACGAATGATGACGATTGGTCTTGCGATCGTGACTATATTTGCGTTTATATGCGGTATATCGCAAACGATTGCTCAATTATCTCTTTTCCGCGCAGGATGGGGATTAGGAAATGCGATGTTCTTCGCAACGGCGATGACATTATTGATTGCATTAAGTAAAGAAGTTCATGAAGCAGTAGGATTGTATGAAGCAGCTATCGGTTTAGGGATGGCAGGCGGACCGTTATTAGGCGGGATATTAGGTGGACATTCTTGGCGTTACCCATTTTTTGCGACGAGTATTTTAATCTTCTTAGCATTTATTTTAGTTTTCTTTTTTGTAAAAGAACCGGAGCGAAAAGTGAAGCGTAAAGCGGCAGGCGTAGGAGAATTACTTAACTTAGTTAAATATAAACCGTTTATGCAAGGTGCGATTTCAGGAATGTTATACTACTACGGATTTTTCGTTGTGTTAGCATATTCACCACTTATTATGCATTTATCTGCTATTCAATTAGGGTTTGTGTTTTGCGGATGGGGATTAGCGTTAGCTTACGGTTCTGCAATTTTAGCCCATAAGCTAGAAGGTAAATATGAGCCGAAAACATTGTTGAAAGGAAGTTTACTCGTATTTGCGCTTTTCTTAATTGCGCTATTCTATGTAAAAATTATGTGGTTACAAATTGTATTAATTGTTCTATCAGGATTAGCATCTGGATTAAATAATGCATTATTTACAAGTTATGTAATGGATATTTCACCTTATGAAAGATCTGTTACATCAGGTGTTTATAACTTCGTTCGTTGGTTAGGTGGTGCAATTGCGCCAATCTTATCAGGGGTCATCGGTCATACTGTTTCACCGCAAAGTCCGTTTTTAGTTGGTGGAATTGTTGTATTAGTTGGTTGCGTAATGCTTTTAATTCCGATTCGAAAACCGGTAGAAGTAGAGAAAAAAGCCCTTTCTTAAGAAAGGGCTTTTTTTATGCATAGATATTGGAGCCCTCTGACTAAAATATATTTTCGCTATTTTTTTACTTTTAACTATACTTTTTGGATGTTTTGTTTTATTTTTGTTAGGGGACATTAATGATGTCCCTATTATAAATTTGCATTGAAAGGCGTGATTGTACGATGGAACTATGGTTCACTGAAAAACAAACAAAACATTTTGGGATTACGGCGCGTATTAACCGCACATTACATACGGAGCAAACAGAATTCCAAAAATTAGATATGGTTGAAACGGAAGAGTTCGGAAACATGCTTATTTTAGATGGCATGGTTATGACAACAGAAAAAGATGAGTTCGTTTATCATGAAATGGTAGCGCACGTACCTTTATTTACACATCCAAACCCTGAAAACGTATTAGTTGTTGGCGGCGGTGATGGCGGTGTTATTCGTGAAGTATTAAAACACCCAAGTGTAAAGAAAGCAACTCTTGTTGAAATCGATGGAAAGGTAATTGAGTACTCTAAACAATACTTACCATCAATTGCAGGCGCATTAGATAATGAGCGTGTAGAAGTAAAAGTAGGAGATGGCTTCCTACACATCGCAGAGAGCGAAAATGAATATGACGTAATTATGGTAGATTCTACTGAGCCAGTAGGACCAGCAGTAAACTTATTTACGAAAGGTTTCTACGCTGGAATCTCTAAAGCGTTAAAAGAAGACGGTATTTTCGTTGCACAAACGGACAACCCTTGGTTTACACCAGAATTAATTACAACTGTGTTTAAAGACGTAAAAGAGATCTTCCCTATTACTCGTTTATACACAGCGAACATTCCAACTTACCCAAGTGGTCTTTGGACGTTCACAATTGGATCTAAAAAACATGATCCATTACAAGTAAGTGAAGAGCGTTTCCACGAAATCGAAACGAAATACTACACAAAAGAATTACACAACGCAGCGTTCGCATTACCAAAATTTGTTGGCGATTTAATTAAGTAAGAAAATCGCGTTTGAACAAATAAAGTGTGAGTAGCTCATTTAAGGTGTTTGTCCAGAAGACTTGAACATGCTAGCTACTTACACTCCTGTAAAGAAAATCGTCTTCTTGTTATGAAAAAGAAGACCCGGTAAATCGAGAAAGAGGAGCAATGCGCTCCAAATTTGAGAAATAATGAAAGGTTGGGATACCTTAAGTTCCACATAAGGAGGAAAAGAATATGCGTTTTGATGAAGCTTATTCAGGTAAAGTATTTATTAAAAGTCATCCAAGTTTTGAAGAGTCAAAGGTAGTTATTTATGGGATGCCTATGGATTGGACAGTAAGTTACCGTCCGGGATCTCGTTTTGGCCCTGCACGTATTCGTGAAGTATCAATCGGTCTTGAAGAATATAGCCCGTATTTAGATCGTGAACTAGAAGAGGTAAAATATTTTGACGCGGGTGATATCCCATTACCATTCGGAAACGCACAACGCAGCTTAGACATGATTGAAGAGTATGTATCAAAACTTTTAGATGCCGATAAGTTTCCACTAGGTCTCGGCGGTGAGCACCTAGTGTCTTGGCCAATTTTTAAGGCAATGGCAAAAAAATATCCGGATTTAGCAATCATCCATATGGATGCTCATACTGATTTACGTGAGTCGTATGAAGGGGAGCCTTTATCCCACTCTACACCTATTCGTAAGGTGTGCGATTTAATTGGTCCGGAAAACGTATATTCTTTCGGTATTCGTTCTGGAATGAAGGAAGAATTCGAATGGGCAAAAGAAGTAGGTATGAACTTATATAAATTTGACGTATTAGAACCGTTAAAAGAAGTATTACCGAAACTGGCAGGACGCCCAGTTTATGTCACAATTGACATTGACGTATTAGACCCAGCTCACGCTCCTGGAACAGGAACGTTAGAAGCTGGAGGTATCACATCTAAAGAATTATTAGATTCCATCGTGGCAATTGCAAATTCAAATATAAATGTAGTTGGAGCAGACTTAGTAGAAGTAGCTCCTGTCTACGACCATAGTGATCAAACACCAGTTGCAGCAAGCAAATTCGTGCGGGAAATGCTGCTCGGTTGGGTGAAATAAAAGTACAGCCAACTGTTTAGACCTGGTGACTAAGGTTCTTTCTTGCAAAAGGTGCTTTTTACCTTTTAGCAGGGAAGGTTCTTAGACGCAAGGGGTTAGGAGACGCAACTGGATAAAATAAAAGCGGAAGCGGCTCGCTCAGAATGTGAGGGGGATGGAGCTTCAGACGTAGAGGCGCTTTTTGCCTCGAAGGAAGAAGCGAAGCCACCGATCATTCTAGCCGCTGCAGCTAGATAAAATAAGAGCCCTCTATATGATTAGAGGGCTCTTATTTTGTCGTTATGTGTCGGTAAGTCGATATATTGAAAAAATCGCCGGTATAATTTCATTTACCGTTACGCAACACAAAAAAAGCTATTCTCAAACGATGGGAATAGCTCTTTTTCTTATGCAACCTTCTCTTCTGAAGTAACTCCGCGAATTTCATCAGCAGAGCGGATTGGATATTTACGGAACACAATAGATCCAATGTATCCGACAATAGTGGTAACGATTCCACATAATATAGCAGCAATTGTTACTTTTACAACGTCATTAAATCCGAATAGGACAAGAAGACCTGGAATTGGTGATGCTGTTCCTGGTGCATTATTAACAAGCTGGAATAGCGATGTAATAATACCGGCAAGTGCACCGCCAACGAAATTTGTCATATAGATTGGAATTGGATTTGCTGAGACAACATCGGCTTGTGTTAAAGGTTCGATTGCTACAGCAATTGTATCTTTCTTTGAACAAATTTTTAATCGTTTAAAGAAAATAAAGTTCATCGGGGCTGAGGCCGCAACGGCAAGACTACCAATCGCCATTGGTAAACCTGTTAATCCAAGCATTGCAGTTAGTGCCATAGAACTCAGTGGAGAGGTAGAAATAACTGTTATTAATCCACCAAGCATAATACCCATAATGATAGGGCTTTCTGTAGTTGCAACTGAAATCATAGAACCGATTTTACCGAGTGTTGCGTTAACAAGCGGATCCATAAGCATTGCCATTCCGCGTGAGATTGGTGCAGCGATAAATAGGATTGCTAAAAATTCCACGCCAGCTGGTAATTTCTTTTCGAGAAATTTCACGACGAAAGCACAAACGTATCCAGCGAAAAATCCTGGTAAAATACCGAATCCACTAGTAGCGATACCAATTAAAACAGCGTATACGGGGGAAACACCGATTGCTAATGCGACTAAAATCGCTGCTGCGACACCGCTCATACTACCGGAAGCTTCTCCTACTGATTGTAAAAAGTCATTATGAAACATTTCTCCACCTATATAACGGTGAAATGCTTCAATAAGAAAACTTGCGATTGCTGCATTAGCTAAAGCACCCATCGCCTTCATTCCATAAGGCGCACGGTAACTAAAAAGTGTAAATAGACAAAGTACAACAAGTAATAGTGCTAAACCTTGCAAGATAGCCATTTGAAAACTGTCTCCTTTGATTTTTGTAATAAAAATTCGTATCATTCAATAATAATATAAAAGTGTATGAAACGGAAAAATTTTTTCTTGGGAACTTGCTGTAAGAAAAATCCCTTACAATAATGTAAGGAAAGTGTAAGACTTTTAGATAGGGTATAGTATGCTCTTTTCCGTATAATACAAGTATAGATATAATACTAGTGAGAAAGAAGTGCAAACAGGAGGTTCATGTATGAAATTGGTAATTAAAGTTTTAGCTGTATTCGCCATTATTCTAGGTGGAACAGCGTATTATTTGAACACAAAAACAGAAGGTGTACATGCTTTTGTAGACAACTTCTTTTCAAATAAAGAAATACAAGATTATTATGCGGTTATAGATAAAGGTGAGAAAAAAGACGGAGAATACTTGTATACTTTTAAAGGGTATACAGAAGACGGAAAGTTACAGATCATTAAAAGAATGATGAACCGTGAATTGCATACGGGGGCGTTTATAAAAATTTATGCAAAAGGTATGCAAGGAAAAGGATGGGCTGAAATCCCGAAAGAATCTATTCCACAAAAAGCGTTGGAAAAAATAGAAAAACCATAAAAGGAGCGACTCATTCGCTCCTTTTTAGTGCGTTAAAATAGTGATAGATGTTTTTTCCTTGTTAGAAATAATTTTTGCACGTCCACCAATTGGGAAAGTGAAAATCGGGGTTGTATGCCCGAAACTTGCGTTTGCAATGATAGGAATATGTGCAAGTTCAGGTTTTGAAGCAATCATTTCTTGAATGTCTTCTATCGTACATTCTGCACCTTTTTGCATCTTTCCTATAACGATTCCCTTTATGTATTCAAAATCTTGCTGCTGCATAAGGGAATGTAAATAACGATCAAAAGTTTTAAGAGTAGATGTTCCAGTTAAACTATCTTCTTCAATAAATAAAATTTTGTCCTTTAAATTTGGCATATATGGTGTACCTTGCAGTAAGTTAAATGTGCTCATATTGCCACCGATAATATCTCCCGTAGCTTCTCCTTCCTGAATTGAAACGTATCCTTTATTTTTAATAAATTCTCGATTTTTCTGATCTATATACCAAGAATCATCGCTCCATGTTTCAGATGGCAGGACTTCAATAGGCTCATTAGAAGTTAAGCACTTTAAAAAGTAATCGGTTGTATACTCGAGCCCTTTCTCCATTCCAAAGGAAGAGAAATGGGGTCCTGAATATGTAACGAGACCTGTTTTTGCGTAAATTGCATTATTTAAAGCAGTAATATCTGAATAACCACAGAAAAATTTCGGATTTTTACGAATTAGATCATAATCGAGATGTTTCAATAAACCATTGGAGTTGTATCCGCCAAGTGTCGTCAAAATAGCTTTTACATTAGGGTCTCTAAATGCTTTATGGAGGTCTTGAATGCGGGAAGAAATAGAAGAGGAAGCAAATCGATCTATCTCATCGGCATATTTTGAGAATGTAACTTGAAAGCCCATGTCGGTTAATCTTTTTATAGCAAATTTTTTATTTTCATTTGAAACAATACTTAAACTACACGATGGTGAAATCACCCGTATTTCATCACCCTTTTTTAACTTTGTTGGTATCACTATATTCACCTCTTTAATTGAAAGAATATTTAGATTTAAAAAATATTTTATCATATAAAATAAAGTAGAAGTGAATTATTTTTTGAAATGGAGTTTTCCTGATTTTTCAGCAGACAGACAGAGTCTTTTTTTGATATGATAGGAAAAGTGATTTATTATAAGTAGTATTTAATATCTATAACATTTGAAAGGTGTGCAAGACGTGGAGAAACAACTTGCAGGCTTGCCGGTACACGTTCATTTCGTAACAGAAATCCGTGAAGGGGCGAGGAAGGAAACCGTTGCTTTTGAAGCAAATGGTCAATACTATGTAAAAGGTCAAGGTACATATGTAACATTCCAGGAGCCGAACGAACAAGGCGAAGTGAAAACAATTATTAAAATTCAAGATGAACAAGTTCTCATTATGCGTTCAGGTGCTGTTTCTATGCGTCAGACGCATGTGAAAGGTGAATGGACAACTGGTACGTATACGAGTGAACTTGGTACGTTTGCATTGCAAACAAAGACTGATAACGTTCTTTTTAAATGGTCGGATGAAAAGAAAAAAGGACAACTCTTCTTAACTTACGCATTGCTTCTAAGTGAACAAGAAGCTGGCAGATATACTATTACAATTAATTTGAAGGAGGCAAAATAATGAATTCCTTAGAACAAGTAAAAGGATTGATTAAAGAAGAAATTCAGGCTGCTGTATTAAAGGCAGAATTAGCGACAGAAGAACAGATTCCAAACGTTGTATTAGAATCTCCAAAAGATAAAACAAATGGTGACTTCTCTACAAATATGGCAATGCAACTTGCACGCGTTGCGAAAAAAGCACCTCGTATGATTGCAGAAGAACTAGTTGCAAACTTCGATAAAGCAAAAGCTTCTATTGAAAAAATCGAAATCGCTGGTCCTGGTTTTATTAACTTCTATATGGATAATAGCTACTTAACAGATTTAATTCCAACAATCGTAAACGCTGGTGAAGCTTACGGTGAAACGAATACTGGTAAAGGTGAAAAAGTACAAGTTGAGTTCGTATCTGCGAATCCAACAGGTGACCTTCACTTAGGACATGCACGTGGTGCGGCAGTAGGTGACACTTTATGTAACCTATTAGCAAAAGCAGGCTACGATGTATCTCGTGAGTACTACATTAATGATGCTGGTAACCAAATTCATAACTTAGCTCTTTCTGTTGAAGCTCGTTACATGCAAGCTTTAGGCTTAGATAAAGAAATGCCAGAAGACGGTTATCATGGTGCGGATATCATTGGAATCGGTAAACGTTTAGCTGAAGAATTCGGCGATCGTTATGCGAAAGCTGATGAAAAAGAAAGTTATGAATTCTATCGTGAATACGGTTTAAAATATGAATTAGCAAAACTTCAAAAAGACTTAGAAAGCTTCCGTGTTAAATTTGATGTATGGTTCTCAGAAACATCACTATACAAAAACGGAAAAATCGATCAAGCTCTTGCTGTATTAAAAGAGCGTGAAGAAATCTTTGAAGAAGACGGCGCAACTTGGTTCCGTTCAATGACTTACGGCGATGACAAAAATCGTGTATTAATTAAAAACGACGGTTCTTACACATACTTAACGCCAGATATCGCGTATCACCGTGATAAATTAGAGCGTGGTTTTGATAAGTTAATCAACATTTGGGGTGCTGACCACCACGGTTACATTCCTCGTATGAAGGCTGCTATTCAAGCACTTGGTTACGATAAAGACACGCTTGAAGTAGAAATCATCCAAATGGTACAACTATATCAAAATGGTGAAAAAATGAAGATGAGTAAGCGTACGGGTAAAGCAGTTACACTTCGTGAGCTTATGGAAGAAGTAGGAGTGGACGCAATGCGTTACTTCTTCGCAATGCGTAGCGGTGACTCTCATTTAGACTTCGATATGGACTTAGCTGTATCAAAATCTAATGAAAACCCAGTATACTATGCACAATATGCTCATGCTCGCGTATGCAGTATCCTTCGTCAAGGTGAAGAGTTAGGATTAGCTACAGGCGGAGATGTGAACTACAAGCTTGTTACTTCTGAGAAAGAAGTAGAGTTACTGAAAAAACTTGGTGAATTCCCAGCTGTAGTTGCGGATGCAGCACAAAAACGTCTGCCACACCGTATTACAAACTATGCATTTGAATTAGCAGCAACATTACACAGCTTCTACAATGCAGAAAAAGTATTAAACCAAGATAACGTAGAATTAAGTAAAGCTCGTTATGAATTAATGAAAGCAGTACGCACTACACTTCAAAACGCACTAGCAATTGTAGGAGTATCTGCACCAGAAAAAATGTAATGAAGAAAAGCGGAAGCGGCTCGTTTAGAATAGGAGGGGGATGGAGCTCCTGACAGAGAGGCGTACTTTGCCTCGGAGGAAGGCGCGAAGCCACCGAGTATTCTAGCCGCTGGAACTGGACAATAAAGAAAAGCGGAGCCGATTGTTTAGTCCCGAAGGCTAAGGTTCTTTCCAACAGAAGATGCATTTTATCTTCTCGTGAGGAAGGTTCTTAGACAGAAGGGGCTAGGAGGCAGAGCTGGACATAAAGAAAAACGGAAGCGGACTTTCGTTTTTAAATAAAAGGCAATCACACGATGTTGTGATTGCCTTTTTTATGTGGAGATAATAAAAAAAATTTATCAAACAAAAGGGGAATTTGCGTCGTCTTATATAAATGACAGGAGGCTTATGATGGAAGAAAAGATAGAAGAATTAATTGATATATATAAGCAGCAAATATATTCCTTATGCTATAAGTTAGCGAAAACGAAAGAAGATGCGGAAGATATTTTTCAAGAGACGTGGATAAAGGTTTTTTCATCAAGGCACCAACTTTCTTATGTGGATAATTATAAAAAGTGGATTACTACAATTTGCGTTCGTACATTTTATGACTTTTACCGCAAGAAGAAAAGATGGAAAGATCGCGTCTTAGATTTATTCCATAAAGAAGATGGTGGAGAAATAGATTTCGCAGATGATGTGAATATATCAGAAGAATTTATTCAAAAAGTGGAAGCGGAAATGATACGGGAAGTTATACAGCTATTGAATGAAAAATATAAAACCGTGCTCGTACTCTACTATTATGAACAATACTCTTATAAAGAAATGAGCGAAATATTAAATATACCGATTGGTACAGTGAAATATCGCCTTAATTATGCGAAGAAGCAAATGCGAGAACATTTGGAGGGGTTCGTTTATGACAGAAGATAAATTTGAACAGAAGGTAAAGAGTAGCTTAGCAGAAGAGATAACTCCAAGCGAAGAGCTAATAAATAACACGAAGCAGGGCGTGCGAAAGGCTCAGAAGTTAGAGAGGAAATGGATGATTTGCATTCACACCATTTGGATTGTTTTGTTAACAATTGTTATAGAACAATTTATCACTCATTTGGATCATAAAATTCCTATGCTGATAGCAAGTGTGATTACGATGCACGTATACATTCCGATATATGTTGTAATACAGTCGTTTTTAAAGAAGGAGTATAAATTACATGATAGAGTTCGCTAATCCATTTGTAGTATTTGAGATAGCTGGGATTACAATGTTTTTGGCTTTTATAGCACTTTTAATATGTGTTGGGTCATGGGTATATACAGATGCTAAAGCACATCAAATGAGCAAAGGATGGAGTATTTTAGCAGTTATATTGCCATTCTTTATTGGGTTTTTATTATATATGGTAAGAAGAAGTAAAAAGAAAGTTGAAGGAGAATATAAGATGAACTTTGTTAAAAAACAGAAAGTAACATTAGTTGCGATATTGGCAAGCACAATGTTTGTATTACTTAGTGGTTTTACTTTTGCACAAACGTTAGATGATGCGTGGAGAGCCGGAGATATATATTTAGCAAATGAGAAGCAAGGGAAAACAAGTTACGAGGCAAAATTCTCATCATGGGATATTGCCGGTAAGGATATTGAATTTCAGTATGAAAAGGATACAGAAGTGACATTTTCTTATGAGACAGATGCAAAACGAGGAAACTTATGTTTTAGTGTGTATGAAAGACAAGGAGAAGGTATAAAAGAGTTAAAGGAAATTTGTGAATCGAAAAAAGGTACTTTTACAGTTACTTTAAAAGCAAATGAAGAATATGTATTGAATATAAGCGGATTAACAGTAAAAGATGGATTTGTAAAAGTGAATTGGGAAGAGAAATAAAAGGGTCCTATAAAGGACCTCTTTTCTATTGAATAGTATAAGTAACAGAAAAACTAACAGGACTATAGTAAACGTAAGGTGCATGAAATTGAACGTACATATTTCCATCTGTTTTTGCAGTGAAAATTCGGCCGTAACCATCAGAATAACGTCCAATAAGGTTATGATTTGAGTCATAAACACTGTAACTAGGAGTTTTGCTGTTAGGTTGAATTGTTAACTCTTGTCCCTTTTGAAGGAAAATAGGTTCTTGTTCAGAACTACCTCCAGTTTGCAAAGAATAAAATTTTGTAAAGCTTTGTTCTTGAGCGGCAGCAGCGACTTTTGTTTCAGGAATAAACGCGGTAGCGCCGGTAATTCCTGCTAAAGTTAACGCACCTGCTAAAATCATTTTTTTCATAATAGAAAAAGCCTCCTTATAAGTTGTAATCGGTATTGTTACAGTTAATATTGTATACGATAATGAGTAGGATAAAATATGCTTTTATGCATATATATTTTTTCTCAATAAAAGACCACTGATAAAAATCAGTGGTCTTTTATTGATTAAGCAGCTTTCTGTTCAGTTTGAGTAACAGGTTTTTGAAGCGAGTTATAAACACCTGTTCCGATAACGTCTAATGCCATTCTCATTCGTTCAGGTGAAATGTTTTCTAATACGTTATCTTGAGGTGTATGGTATACCTTCTCAATATGATAGATTAATGGATTCCAACTATCGACACCCATCCAAATGAATAGAGCAGCAGGAATACCAGCTTCAGCAAATGGAACATGATCACTAGAACCGAATTTACCTTGTAGGATGAGGTTGTTATTTAGTTGTTTACCTGCTTGCAAGGCAGCGTCTGTTACAAAGTTTGTAGAGCCATCATGTGTCATAGCGTATAAATTCTTTGCTTTATCATAATTTGTTGCAACCATGTCGGCGTTAAAGACACCTAAAATACGGTCGCGTTCTTTTTGGGATAGACTATTCACGTAATAATCCGAACCAAGTAATCCAGTTTCTTCAGAACCAAAGGTAATAAAGCGAATTTCTTTATCAGTTTCTACATTTTGAAAAGTACGAGCTAGTTCTAATACTAATCCAGTTCCAGAAGCATTATCATTTGCGCCAGGTGCTCCGACAACACTATCATAGTGCGAGCTTACAACGACTGCTTTTTCATTACCTGTACTCTTTTTTGGTTTCTTTTTGGCGATAACATTTAGAGATGTTAATTTAGATTCATGTCTCGCTTTTAGGGAAAGAATTGTTGTCCCCTTTTTAGCGATTTCTTCTTTAAATGCATTTCCTTGCGCATAAGCAAGGCCAAAGACAGGGATAGATTGCTTTTTCATTAGGCGGGGATTGAAGGTTTGTCCATAATTTCCGCGTCCGCCAATTAAACTGTATAAAAGAACACCTTTTGCACCTTTGCTAACAGCATTTTCAACTTGTTTATTATAGTCGGTAACTGTCGTTCCTCTTTCAAATAAAACAATTTTACCGTTTACTTCATTTGGAATATCTTCTAATTTTGTCCCACCTTGAACAAAGATAAGGGGAGCTGTAACAGCTTCTGTAGAAATTAGTGCATTAGGAGCAGCACCAGCTTGCCAATTACGTTTTGTTGATAGGGGTGATTCAATGAATCCAACGTATTGATCGGGCACCTGAAATGGTTGATATTCTACTTCATAGCCCATTGATTTAAGCTGCATACCAATGTAACGAGAAGCCCATTCTTCGGATTTTGTTCCACCGGGGCGAGGACCAATTGTTTCAGATAAGAAACGAACATGTTCAATCGCGCGGTTTGGATCAATCTGTTTTGTAATAGATGGAGTTTGTGTAACCTCTGACGTGGAATCCGCTTTTGCTTGCCCAATTGGAGCTAAGCTAACAGCAAGTGATACAGCAAGCAAAGAGCTTACTATTTTTTGTTTCAATGATTTTCTCATTTTTTCCTCTCCTATTCTTCTATTCTCTCTGACTGACAAAAGAAGACGGATAATGACTTTATTTTACCTTCACACCTTTTATTTTTCAATATTCTGACATTGAGAAATAAAAAAACGATATATGCATATTTGCATATTTTTGAGGGAGATATGTATGCTATCATTTTAAACGAAGGTTCGCTTTCTACTCTGAAAGCTCCTACATTGCATGAATCTAGTGTACCCAAACTTTAGATTATGTAGAGGAATGGAACCACTGTAGGGTTTCATTTCTCATGTTTGAATCAGTTGATGGTAATTATGTTTCCGCATTTCATAATTATTATCAGTGATATATGTAAGGCATCCATATGAAAATAAGAGGCTGTTCAAAGGTTTTCCGTACTTTTGGGCAGCCTCACCCCGTTAAAAGGACGATACTTTATGTATCGTCCTTTTTGTATAAAAAAACATCCAATCAATTGAGAGATTGATTGGATGTGAAAAAATTATTAATAATTTTTTTTGCGTTTTGTAGCTAAAATACTTAATAATCCAGCTAGTAGAAGAACAATACCTACTGTTTGTGTAGGGTCTTCTTTATGACCTGTATTTGGAAGGTGCTTATCCGTATTTCGATCATCTTGCTGTTTGTTATCTGTTTTATTCGATGTTTCTTCGGAAGTTCCGTTTTCGTGTTTCTCAGGTGTTTCATTATTTTGTTCTTCAGAAGTTCCGTTTTCGTGTTTCTCAGATGTTTCATTGCCTTTGTTATCTTCTTTATTTGGAGGAGTAATTGGCTTGTCATCTCCACCTGAAGAAGATTCAATTTTTTTATTTGAAACTGTAATTTGTAGTGGCTTAGCTTGGGCTTTATCAATTGTAAAGTTTATTGGTGATGCATCTAATTGATAGCCTTTAGGAGCCTTTGTTTCTACTAATTGATAATTACCAGGTTTCAAATCATTTACGATTACTTTTCCGTGTTGATCTGTTTTTAAACCTTCTCGGATGACTTTTCCATCTTGGTCTAAAATATTGAAAATGGCACCTTCAAGTGTTCCATGGTGATCAATATCAACTTTAGTTAACTCAATTGAACCTGTTGTTAAACTATTTAAGGCTGTAACAGAGGTAACCTGAGATTGTCCTTTCGTAATTGTGAAAGGAATTGGTTTAACGTTTAAATCATAGCCAGTTGGAGCTTTCGTTTCAATGAACTGATAATCTCCCGGACGTAAATCAGAAACTGAAATCTTCCCATCTTTATCAGTAGTTAAATCAGTGCGAACAATTTTACCTTTCGCATCGATGATGTTAAACACTGCATCAGAAAGTTTTGTATCTGGATTTATATCATCCACTTTTATTAATTCTACAGCACCCTCAGTTAAGCTATTTGTAGCAGTAACTTGGAGCTTTTCTTTTTGGCTTTTCTTAATTGTAAACTTAATAGGTGTACTATCTAATTTATAGTGTTCAGGAGCTTTCGTTTCAATAAACTGATAGTCCCCAGGACGTAAATCAGAAACAGAAATTTTTCCATGTACATCTGTTGTAAGCTCAGTGCGAATGTCGTTACCATTCATATCAGTAATTTTAAATATCGCATCTTTAAGAGCAGTACCATCTACATCATCTACTTTAGAAAGTTCCACAGCGCCTTTCGTTAAGCTATTTGTAGCTGTAACGGAGATAGGATCAGCTTGGCTCTTTGTGATTGTGAATGGAATTGGCTCTTTGTTTAAATCATAGTGTTTCGGAGCCGTTGTCTCGATGAATTGATAATCACCAGGACGTAGGTCAGAAACGCTAATTTTACCTTGTTGATTCGTAACAAGATCTTTGCGAATTACAGTGCCATTCATATCCACAATTTTAAATACTGCGCCTTCAAGAGTAGTGCCATCGACGTCATCCACTTTAGAAAGTTCCACGCCGCCTTTTGTTAAACTATTTTTCATAGTAACGGTAGCAATATCTTTTTGGCTTTTTTCAATTGTAAATATAATTGGTTTTTTGTCTAAATCATAGTGTTCAGGAGCCGTTATTTCAACGAATTGGTACGTACCAGGACGTAAGTTTTCGATAATGATTTTCCCTTCACTGTTTGTTTTTAAATCTGTTTTAAGTACTTTGCCATCTTGATCTAGTAAATTAAATACCGCATCGGCAAGTTTTGTTTGAGTGTTTAAATCATCAACTTTAAGTAATTCGATACTACCTTGTTGTAAGCTATTTGTAGCAGTTAAAGAAATAGCTTTCTTCTGTCCTTTTTCAATAGTGAATTTGATTGGTGTTTCATCTAAAACGTAATGCTTCGGAGCTTTCGTTTCGATAAATTGGTAATCACCAGGACGTAGGTCGTTAATTTCGATTATTCCTTGTTCATTTGTAACAAGGTCTTTATGAACTACATCACCGTTCATATTAACAATTTTAAATACTGCATCTTTAAGAACAGTGCCATCAACATCATCTACTTTAGAAAGTTTAACTGCACCCTTTGTTAAAGCATTTGTAGCAGTGACATGAAGAGTTTCAGTTTGGCTCTTTTTAATTGTAAATACGATAGGTTTTTTATCTAAATCGTAATGTTCAGGAGCAATTGTTTCAACGAATTGATACGTACCAGGACGTAGGTTTTCAACAACAATTTTACCTTCATCATTTGTTTTTAAGCCTTCTTTAACTAGCTCTCCGTCTGCATCTAATAAATTAAATACGGCGTTAGCAAGTTTTGTATTCATATCAATATCGTCAATCTTTGTTAGTTCAACGCTACCGTTTTTCAAAGCATTTTTGCCTGTAACATTGATCTCTTTCGTTTGACTTCTTTCAATTGTAAATGGAATCGTTGTTTCATCTAATACATAGTGCTCAGGAGCTTTTGTTTCAATGAACTGATAGTCTCCAGGGCGTAAATCAGAAACAGAAATTTTACCGTTTTTATCTGTAACAAGATTCGTATGAACTTCCTTACCATTCATATCCACAATCTTAAAGATTGCACTTTCGAGCATCGTACGATCGATGTCATCAATTTTTGTTAATGTTACTGCACCTTTCTTTAAACTGTTAGTAGCGGTAACAGTAATATTCTCTTTTTGACTTTTTTCGATAGTGAACGGAATAGGGTCTTTGCTTAAGGTATAGTCTTTTGGAGCTTTTACTTCAATAAATTGATAGTCTCCAGGACGTAAATCAGAAGCAGTAATTTTACCGTTTTTATCAGTCGTTAAACCTTTGCGAATTACCTTTTTAGTATCATGAGCGTCAACGATTATAAATTCTGCACCTTCAAGAGTAGTGCCATCAACATCATCAACTTTTGTTAAAGTGACGCCACCTGTAAGTAAACTATTTTTTACAGTAACAGGGATAGGAAGATCTTCCTTACTAGCTTTTTTAATTGTGAACTTAATAGGTGTTTTGTCTAATTTATAATGTTCAGGGGCTTTTGTTTCGATAAATTGATAATCCCCTGGTGCTAAATCAGGAATAACTAATACTCCGTGATCATCTGTTGTTAAATCTTTCATAATTTCTTTGCCAGTTGCGTCTTGCAATGTGAATACAGCGCCGGCAAGAGCTTTACTACTTTCCACATCATCTTCTTTAATAAGTTTAACTTTTCCTTTCGTTAAACTATTTTTAAATGTAAGTGGAAGGAGTTTTTGTTGTCCTTTTTCGATTGTAAATTCAATTGGTTCTACATTTACATCGTAATAAGTTGGAGCCTTTGTTTCGATAAGTTTATAGTTACCAGGACGTAAGTCATCTACAACTAGCCTTCCTTTACTATTCGTAACAAGGTCCGTACGAACATCTTCATTAGTATCTCTATTAACGATTTTAAATACTGCACCTTCAAGTGTTTCCTTTTCATCTGCAGCATTCACTTTTGTTAACTCAATACCGCCTTTTGTTAAGCTGTTCTTAGCGGTAACAGTAGCCTGAGTTGTTTGACTTTCTGTAATCGTAAATTTAATTGGTTTTGTATTTTTGTCGTAATACTTCGGTGCTGTTACTTCGATAAATTTATAATCGCCAGGGCGTAAGCCAGTAGCGATAGCTTTACCATCCGCACCAGTTTCTACATTTTCGCGAATGACTTTCTTTTCATCATTTGCATCAACAATTTTAAATACAGCACCTTCAAGAGCTGTACCATCGATATCATCAACTTTTGTTAATTCAACATCTCCTGGTTTTAAAGCATTTTCAGCTTTCACAAGTAGAGTTTCTTTCTGACTTCTATCGATTGTAAATTCAATAGGTTCTGCTCGTAAAACGTAATGTTCAGGAGCAGCTATTTCAATGAATTTATACGTACCAGGACGTAGGTTACTAACTTTAACTTTACCGTGTTTATCAGTAGTTAAGTTAGTGTAAGGGGAAACGTCATTATTATTTGTATCGACAAGCTTGAATACTGCACCTTCAAGTGGTTTTTTCTCACCAAACTCATCAACTTTTAATAATTCAACTTCGCCCGTTTTTAAGCTGTTATTTGCCGTAACAGTAGCAAGAGCTTGTTGGCTTTTATCAATTGTAAACTCGATAGGGTTTGTACTTAACGTATAATCCTTAGGAGCTTCTGTTTCGATAAATTTATAAACACCAGGCTCTAGATCTTTAATGGTAACTTTTCCATCTGAACCTGTTTTTATATTTTCACGAATTACTTGTTTCTCGTCATTCGCATCGACAATTTTAAATACAGCACCTTCAAGGGCAGTGCCATCGACATCATCGACTTTCGTTAAAGTGACACCACCTTTAATGAGGTGATTTGTCGCGGTAACAGTAAGTGCTTTCTGTTGGCTTTTTTCAATTGTAAATTTAAGCGGTTTTTTATCTATTTCATAATGTTCAGGTGCTTTCTCTTCAACAAACTGGTACTCTCCAGGAAGTAAATTTTTCGCTTCGATTTGTCCGTTACCATTTGTCGTTAATTTGGTATAACCAGGAATTCTTTTGTTATTTTGGTCCCGTATACTAAATACAGCACCTTCTAAAGTATTACCCTCTTTATCAACTTTTGTTAGGATAGCTGAGCCTCTAATTAAGCTGTTTTGGGCCGTTTTATTAATTACTGTTGTTTGATCTTCCTCGATTGTAAATTCAATAAGTCGATCATCTAATTGATAATGCTCAGGAGCCTTTATTTCTTTTAAATAGTAAGTTCCTGGTTTTAAATTATCTACAGTAATTTGTCCTTTATCATTTGTTATTAATTCTTTATGTTCAGGAATGACATTATGGTTTTGATCAAGCAGAGAGAAAACTGCATTTTTAAGCTTTTCTTTGTTATGAGCATCAGTCTTTGTAAGTACTACTTTTCCAACAAATTTCTCGTTTTTAAGAGTATATGTTGTAGTTTCTTCTGCACCAAGCTTAACAAGTTTACCTGCTTTTAATTCTTTACTAATGACATAGCCATCAAGAGTTTTCATTTCTCTGAGCAGATATTCATCGCGTTTTAAGTTATTAAACTGAGCGATACCATTTTCGTCTGTTGTAATTGTTCGAATAGCAGTTGTACCTGTGCGATCGAATAAAGTAAATACTACGCCAGATAAAATTTTATTTGGATCTGCATGATCTACTTTTTTAATTTGAAGGTTTCCGCGTCCCTTAGTAGCAGAACCGCCTCCAGATCCAGAAGATACTTTAACTACTATTTCTTCAATTTTTTCAGTCTCTGTTAATTTCAAACTATTACCAGTAATCTTCGCTTTATTGCTTACCTTTTCATTATTGTCTGCATTAATGAGTGAACGGTATTCTAAAATATAAGCTCGATCAATAGTATGAAGAAATTCAATTGTAAATTGTTGTTTCCCCGTATTGTTGTCTGTTGTTATTTTGAGTTTATAGTCTTT
The DNA here is from genome assembly GCF_050172095.1 of Bacillus sp. GMs2/2. Classification (NCBI taxonomy): domain Bacteria; kingdom Bacillati; phylum Bacillota; class Bacilli; order Caryophanales; family Bacillaceae; genus Bacillus; species Bacillus sp. GMs2/2. Next base: position 3,331 of record NZ_JBNLYE010000004.1, on the reverse strand, counting down.
TCCTTCTTTTAATTCGTTTGTTGTATCTTTCGTTAAAGTGCCATCCACTGCTACTGTTGTCCCATATAGGTGGAATGACTTTTCATCGAGAATTTGATTGTCTGTCGGATCGTCTGTTACGACAGCATTTTCAATCGTTGATTGGCTTGCATTAATAGAAACGCTCCAATCAATGTATTTGTCATTTTGTTTTGCTTTTTTCGTAACGCCGCTACCACCATTTTTGATCTCGAATGCACCATGAATATTGGCGATAGTTTCCGATCCATCTTTTAATTTGGCGTAATTATCATAGCGCTTATTAATTTCTTCACCTGCGAGTGAAGTTTTAAAGCTGATATGGTACGCTGTTTTAATTTCATTTTTAAAATGAATTGTTAATGTATTTTTATTATCTTTCGTTGCATTTTCTACCGTATATTCGTCAGGGGAAACAAGTGCCCCTAATTTATAACCGTCTGCACCACCAGTTAATTCCATATGATGAATCTCAATGGAGTCTGGTATAAGTTTTTGATTGTTTTCTAGTACGTCAACGATAGAAGGGTCTTTAATAGTCCTGTTATTATAGTTAAACCCTATGTCCCATTTGATTTCTTTCGTTTGGGCATTGTAAGAACCGTATTTAAATCCGTTTCCTTTTGTATAGCCGTCAGGATTGAATCTATCATGGGATGAACTATTTTTATCGTTCCCATTTGTATCTTTCCATGATAACTCTGCTGTATTTTTGAATGATTTATTATCATTTTTTTTAGATAGAGTCTCGTAATTAAAGTCTGTTGTGTACGTGATGGTTAAAGTTTTATCCATATTAGACTTATAAATACCAGCTAGTGTTACTTTGAATCCGTCAGCTGTTACATCAAGTGTGTAATCAGAGTCTAATTTCAGTTCAGTTGATCCATCAGTAATTTTGAAACTATCTTTTTGTAATGTAAGTCCACTATAGTCAAACGTATCAGTGATAACAGCATCATTTAACACGTAATTGTTATCATTTACAATAATTGTCCATTTCGTTGTTTTCTTATTGTAATCTGTATCGTTTGCATTTTTATTATGTTTCTTTATGATGTTTTGTTGTTGTAATGTAACTTTGTTTGTTTTACTCCATTTTCCATCTGCAATAATTGTATTTTCGATTTCGCCATCTTGTATAACATCATTCTTGGCTTTCGATGTATAAGTAATTACATAGGCACTATTAATATCTTCATTAAATTGTAAATCAAATCCCTCATCGGTTTCTTTTACAGTAAAGTTTGTGGCGTTGTCACCTGTAACAAGTTTTCCGTTATTATCATAAGAAGCATTTTTAACGACGATAGAACTTGCATCAACTTTATGAGCTTTGTCCAAAATGTCTTTTAAAAGTGCATCAGATTGTTTAATATCTCTCTGGTCACCGTTGAAAGTAATTGTCCATTCAATTGTTTGTGTTTTTGGATTATATTTACTAGTTTTCTCTAGATGTGTACCGCGTGAAACAGTTACAGTTGCATTTGCGGATACATCTCCTTGATTCTTGCTGGATACTTTTGCTTCATTTTTGAAACTAGTAACACTTTCGTCAGTAATTTTTGTCGCATATTCAATTTGATATGCTTTTTTCGTTTCCTTTTTAAAAGCGATATTTAATTTATCGGAGGATGAAGTGAGTGTATATTCTTCCTTACTAACTTCGGCTCCACGAGTTGTCTTCCCGTTAATATCTACTTCTAACTCATAAACTTTAATAGAATCTTCATTGAGACTAGCTCCATTTGGAATATTGTCTTGGAAGACAGCGCTTGTAAGAATGTCTTTTGTTTTGTTCATTTCGACTGTCCAATTGATTTGATTCGTATTAATCGGTCTATCAGGTATCCCTTTTTTATTCATAGATTTCTTTACATTAGGTTTGAAATCAAGCTCGATAATAACGTCTTGTTCTTTAATTGGGAAAGGAATTTTTTGTTCCGTAGTCCCTTTAATTTTTGTTTTATTAAATTCCGTACCAACTTTTAAATGACCATCTATATTAGGATTGTCTTCAACGTACTCGTTAAAAGTCATAGTTACTTTTCCGTTTAAGTCAACAACGAACGTCCCAATTTCATGTCCTGTTCCATCAACTAAAGGCTGTGTAATGGTGTTGTGGACGATAAAATATTCCGGTAGTTGGAAAATATAGTAATCTCCCTTTTTTACTTTTAATGATTCTAAAACTTCCCATGTAAAATCGATATTGGCAGCAGAATCAGGATTTGGACGATTATCTGTATCATTAAATGGTTTTCCGTCTTTATCTGTTAATTTTACGCTCGTTAAAATATTTTCTTTAATTTGCTTAGGTGATGGATCTGGATTTTCAACAGGTTGCTGCTGTGTCTCACCATCTTTTGGCTGTTCCGCAGGTTGTTGCTGTGTCTCACCATCTTTTGGCTGTTCCGCAGGTTGCTGCTGTGTCTCACCGTCTTTTGGCTGTTCCGCAGGTTGCTGAGTGTTCCCGTCTTTTGGTTGTTCCGCAGGTTGCTGAGGATTTCTGTCCTTTGGTTGTTCAACAGGTTGTTGTGTCTCACCATCTTTTGGTTGTTTCGCAGGCTGCTGGGGATTCCCATCCTTTGGCTGTTCCATAGGTTGCTGTGTGACACCGTTCTTTTGCTCTTCGGTAGTCTGCTTAGCGGCATCACTATTAATAGTAGGTGAAGTAGGGTTATCTACTTGAACAGGAACTGAGATAGTCTTAGCTACTGTACCTAGAGGGAAAGTGAGTGGGACAGCTTTTATGCCAGGTTTTAAATCTGGATTGAATACAGTGTCAAATTTAATTTTTCCCTTAACACCTTTTGAATCTTTTACTGAATTGTTAAAGACTACTTTTATTTTGTTATCGTTTGCCGTAACAAAATATTGACCAATAATTTGTTGATCTGCCATCAAGTTTCCTTGTTGGTCATTTTTTACTTTTAATACATTAGGTATTTGAAGAACTGTTGCGTCTTTTTGCTGTGCAATTTGATGATCTTTTATTGACCAAGCATATTCTAGGTGAATGATTGATCCTATCTTTATTAAGTTTTTAGGATTTAATGCTTCGTCAATAATATGATTCGTTGCATCTTTCATTTCAACAGTGTCAAATAAGGAATCTCCTGTTAATGTTTCCGCTCTTACTTGATTGTATGGAAAACTAGCAAGTTGCGAAAATAGTACGAATACAATTAAACATACATTAAAAAGTTTTTTCATTTTTCCTCCTCTGAACATTCATTTGTCCATTGGGGACTTATTCCACATGAACAAATGGAATATTAAAAGTATTTGTTATAAGCTATTTATTTTTGTT
>NZ_JBNLYE010000003.1:0-65193 GCF_050172095.1 Bacillus sp. GMs2/2 | reverse complement strand
CCAAATAGGAAATGCTTTTTTATATCGCTTATAAGATTCTTGCAAACCTACATAATATTTTGTACCATTACCCGCCAAGTTTTCTTCTAATTTCGCTGCTCATCCTGATGTATTTGTAATCAATGAAGTTCTTCTAAATTTATAAACAAATAAAAAACGGTTCGTCTATCATGTCCTAAACATGAATGACAACCGTTTTCCAGCTTCTTCTTAATTAACATGTTCTATCTTAAATATTTCTTGCAATATGCGGCTTACTGTAATGACTTGTTCCGCCGCCACCAACTACTACTTTACCGCCTTTTTCGAAAATTAATAATTTACTTGAACCATCTGCAAGAAGCACTATTACTTCAGCATTATTACTTGTTGCTACATAAATTACATAACCACTCTTTGATATACAAGTTTCCCAATTCGAATCAAATTCTGATCTTACTACACGATTTGAATACACTTGATTTTCAATTCTATCTTGTTCTACGTTTTCCAAATTGATTCCTCCCACTTCACTAAAATAGCATTTATAGGAAAATAACAGCCCTATATAAAATAGTAGCCGACTTTAACATAAATAGTATATGTAATTAGTAGGAGAATGCTTGGACAACGAAAACGAAATAGACTTCAAAAATTTCACAATTGAAACTTCTCTTTAATCATTTCCGCTACTTCTTTTGCACTCAAATACGTGTTATTAATTTTTATATACTCTTCTTTTTCAATTTCACCATGAAGAGAGTTTAATCTATGCTTTTTCATCGTTTCTTTCAAATTATTTTCAGACCACTCAATATCTCTTTTTTTCGGTTTATGTTCTAATCTATTCGGGCTTTTATTTCGTTCTAATCTTTCATCTAATTCCGCTTCCAGCTCTACAAAATACACTGTCCCACCTTTTGATTCAAAAATACTTTCTACATGATGTATATAATTCCAATCCGCTTGGAGGTCAAATGCCCATATATACGTAAAAATCATTCCAGATAAATCACTTTTAGATACTTCTTCAAATATTTCATTACGAAATAAACTTACTAGTCTTTTTGCTTCTTTCGTACTGTAATCAAAAATTGGACTTACTAAATCAATTGTCATGTGGTTATGAAAAAGTTTTAAACCGGTTAATGTTGCTAATTCTTGCCCCACTGTCATTTTTCCAACTGCTTGTGGGCCAAATATTAATATAAGTTTCATTTATTTCCCTCCAATCTTTCTCTATAAACCATTACATAAAATTAAAAATAAGGCAGCCGATTTTAAATCGATTGCCTTATTTTTTATTCATAGTTTTAGTTCTATTCTTTTCGCATAGCTTCAAAAGTAATCATTTGATTTGCATTTGACGGTTCTTTTTCATAATCATATTCAGCAGAGCAAGTAATGTTAGAGAAACCTATACTTTCTAACAGAAGTTTAAACTCTTCTATTCCACACCAACGTACCGCAAAGCGTTGTAGTTCTGTTTGTACTAACTGTCCTTTACTCCACTTTTCATATTTCAAATATGATACAGTAACTTGGTTCAGCCAATCTATTTCAATTGATTTATTTTCTAATGTGATTCCGTCTCCACTCGGCAAAGAGAAAGTCGATGTATGAATTTCCCCAGTCTTCCAGTCATGCGGAAGCATAATATCTACGATTAATCGTCCATCTGGATTAAGATGTTCATAAAAACATTTCAATGCATTTATAGAATCCACACGATTTTCAATTAAACAAAAAGATCCAGTAGGAATGATAATTGCGTCATATTTATGCGGAAGTGAAAATTGTTGCAAGCTTCCTTCATATAAATTAGGATGTAAGCCTCTCTCTTTACAGCGCTTACGGCAAGAATCTAGCATTTCAGGTGAATAATCTATCCCATCCACTTTAAAACCAGCCTCTAGAAGCGGAATGATGACACGCCCTGAACCTACTGCAGCTTCGAGGATTCTTCCTCTACAATCTTTTAAACGTTCTTTGTAATACTCAATATCACCATTTAAAGAATAACCGACTGGTTTTGTGTAATCATACAGTTCCGTACAAAGTGTACTATAAAAGCTAAACATTTATTTTCTCCTCCGTTTTTACGTACGGAAGATTTCAATTCAACTAATCTTCCTGTACCTCTAATTTTAATGATATTTCGAAAGAGCTGACTGTCATAATATATCACTCACTTTCCATAGAATATAATGATATTGTATTACATAACCTTCCAATTTGAAATATAAAAATTAAAAATTCAGACTACAAATTAAAGAGCTTACTTTAGTAAGTTCTTTAGAAAAAATATTTATTTCACAATCGGCAATGTCACTTCACTTAATTTCACTGTAAGTTTCGTGCCAGCTTTCGGTCTAATTGTATAATCATAATCACTTGCAATTAAAACAACTCCGATTTGATGCCCCGCTTTAAATACATAATCATCTGGCTGCATGTCCCATGTAAATGTATAATCTTTGCCCGGTTGAATCGCTGTTGAATTTTCTATACTCTTTAAGTTTTGTGGATCCATCCAGCCTCTCGTTACGATTTCCGGCTTCGCTCCTCCATAGTCAACAAGTAATGCTGTTAAATTTGATACAGATCGATCAATATTTCCTGTAATTGAAATCTTTGGTGTACCACTTATACGCGTATCTTTTTGCAGTACAGGCATTGTATATACTAATCGATTTGCTACTTCTAATTCTGGGTTTGCTACTAATTGGTTTGATTTCATTTGTGCATCATCTAAGACTGAGAAAACTTTATTAGCCGCTCCCATACTTAATGGTAAATTGACTGATTTATTACTTAAATACATACGGATTTTTGAAGGTACAGCCGCTGGATCTGGCCAATTTTTTTTCTTTTGCCACGTTTTATTTTCTCGTTGCACATCAACCATTGGTTCATCCATAATTCCATTTTCAATTCCGTACAACCAATAATCTAACCATTTATTTTGTGTTTGCTGCCAGTTATTACTTGATGTTCATTATATCAATAGCTACAAAAATTAATAATCAAAAGTATATTCTATATCTAGCTTCCCATCTTGATAAAACACTATTTTTTTTATTAGTTTCTGAAAAGCTTTATGTAAGTCCTGTTCCTCCTGCAACAGCATAAAAGCATCCTGTATATCCTTTGTTTCCCTGTTTTGAATATCTTTATCTTTTAATTTAAGTAATTGAAGTTCCTGAGCTGTCATCTCATCTTCTAATTTCCTGTTTCGATTAACGAAAGTTTCTTTATCAATGAACGAATCCATGTAAAGTTCTAATAGTTTTTCTTTTTTACTCCCTAGCTGTTTAATCGTCTTTTTTGATTTTGCTATTTTTTCTTGCAGCTTGTCCTTAATTTGTGCAACTAATCTAGTTTCAATATACTCCTGCTTTTGTTTTAATCGTTCTAAGATTAAATTACGAAAATCTTCATATCGGACTGGTATATGATTTACACATGTCCCGTACGCCTTATACGTCGAACATTTCATATACACGCGCTCATATTTACTGCGTACTCCAGCATAAATTGCTCTTACTCTTTTACCACAGTGTGCACACCATACTATTCCCCGAAACTCATTACGATAATCTGATTTTGTTTTTTTATCCTTCACGCCACTTACTGGATTTATACGTTCCCATTGTTCTTTTGAAATTATAGCATCATGGTGATTTTCAAATACTAACCACTTCTCTTTAGGATTTTTAACGGTTTTCTTTTTACCATCAACTTTTACTGTTTTATATTTGTGCATTACATGTTCACCAGTATATAAAGAGTTAGTGACTATTGTTTTTACAGATGCCTCAGACCATAAGTTTCCGAATCTTGTCCTGCATCCCTTTTTATTTAAGTTATTAGCAATCATACGATATCCCCGCCCGTCTTCATACCAGTCAAACATTTCCTTAACAAGGAGCGCTTCCTCCTCATTAATTATTAATTTTTTATCAATACGATCATAACCAAAAGGAATGGTTCCTGTATGCTCCCCACGTCTCACTTTAGCACTTAATGCTGCTGAGATGGATGTTGATAATGTCTTAGGGAGTTGCGCAGCAAACATCGCATATATCTCGAATTTCATATCATTATTACCCTCATAGTAACTATCGTAACCTTCCTCAATTGTTACTAAACGCACCCCATGACCAAGTAATATTTCTTTAATCTCTAGCGCATCTTTAAGGTCGCGGGCTAAGCGGTGTATCGATTTAAACACTACCGTATCTAATTCATTTTTCCTAACTTTCTGTAATATAAGCTGCATCGCATGGCGCTCAAGCCATGCGGTACCCGAAATACCATCGTCAAAATACACAGCATTCTGATCCCATTCATAACCATTCTTCTCAATCCAGTATCGGCAAATATCAACCTGGTTTTCAACTGATGATACTTGTTCGTCCTTATCAGTTGATACACGTACATACACAGCATATCGCAATTTTTACACACCCTCTCCTGTTTGTTGCTAAGAATAATCATGATTAAATTATATGATTAACCGCGAAAACTGGCAATCTATTACCAATGTAAAAAGACAACTTTCTACAGTCATCAAAATAAAAATATATAAATCTCAAAAATTTAGGAGGGGGTAAACAATACACAACAGCATCTAGTAAAAACAAAAACAAAAAAGAACCCCCTCTATAAAAAATATGCCTTATATATATAATATAAATATATAACTTATAAATATATATTATATATAGAGTATATTATTAGTAATAATATATAAGTATTATTACTGTTAGGGTTCTAAGGTTTTAGTCCACATCTTCCTCTGTAATATCATTTCCCCATCTACCGTAATCATATGGAAATTCGTTCGCCATGTACTCATCGTGACATTCTTCATGAAAGATACCGTATTCAAAATTATTTTTTACCCATTCTCCTTTTTTTAGTGTACGTTTACACCATTCGCAAATCGTGCTTCCTTTTGGAGCTATATATTCACCGTTAACTTTGATAGAAGTCATATAATTCCCCTCCTCATTTCTACTTTGAATCCAATGCTTTTTTAGAATTCAATTCACACCAATATTTATAAGCCTCCCTATTTGATTCCCAGTATAAGTGTTCATAGTGATCGCGCTGGAATTCAGTTGCTGCTAATCGTCTTTTCAAGTCATCAATTACAGCATCCTTATTGATTGGATTGATTTGTGGAGGTGGTAATAAATTCATAGGTGAATCACCTCTTCCTTGTAATTAGACCACTAAACAACTTTCTGTGCGTTTCAGGCTGTAAATCCAGTAACCTTATAACCTTTTCAGCACTATCCAGATCCGGTGCATCGATAATATTGTTTCGCCACATCCATCGTTTACTGTCTCTTTTACTTTGATAAACCACACCACTTTCGCCGTTAATCCGCAACCGGTTATTACACCCTAAAATGTTTACACGAGTCCAGTAATTTTTCATCATGAAACACCTGGAACCACATAAACTTTCGCATACACATCGTATTTAGCTGCAAGTTGCTCCAGCTTTTTTTGTCTGTATTCTGTCATGGTAAAGAAATGAATGAGCGGTATTTTTCCGTTGTATTTGTTTTTGTAGTATAACGAAAATTCCCTATACCTGCTCATCTTTTCAGCGTTCACATGCATCATTTGCGTACGATCTATTTCAACAGCATTTAAAATTCCTTCTTCATCTCGCAATTTTACGTCTGGAATAATTGTCTTCTTTTTATCATCTACTTTATAACGTATAGGTGTTTCTATCTGCCAGTCGTCGGGACAAAACAGATAGAGCCACGCTTCATTACGCATAAGGCTGTGAGCTAATCGGCTATTTGGTACAATCTTCTCTGTATCGTCAAACAGTTCACGGCCCTTTTTATTTAAATAATACACATACTCTTTTTGGTACACTGTATTATTTACATAAGGACTGAGGTCTTTTAAAATACGATTTGCGTTACGAATCCCTCCCATATCGTGCACCGCCATTAGATGCCTACGTGTTGCGAATTTCAACTTTCTAATCGAGGTCAGAATCGTCATCTGACGGTTTATTTTGATATGTGTCTGGATGTTCATCTTTTTTCACCTCGTATTGTTTAAGATGTTCCCACATCATTTCATCGCTAATAAACGGTACCTGCAGCTCAGTTAGTCGATCAGTTTTATAAATAGCTCTACCAGGTAAGGACGGCAATGTTTCTAGCCCCGATTCATCAAGAACAACCTCAGATGCCTTATATGTTGGTAAACGAAATCCTAACTTCGCGTCAGACATTTGCTTTACTACTGATGGGATTGAAGTAACCGTAGGATACTGGGTAGCCAGAATCAAACGAAAGCCTAAACCTCCTGATACAGTTGCGATATAACTAAGCATATACTGACACTCTTCTCGGATCTTATTAACATGACGTGGTAATCCTTTGGCCGGAGCAAGCACGGCACCTTCGTCAACAATAACGAAATACCGACCTTTTTCTTTTGTTTCAACAATATTTTTGTAACCATTTTCCTTCATGAATTTTCCACGCTCTTCGATTTTTTTCATTATTTGTTTTAGTACATGATGTGCTTTTTCTACAGAGTCAGCCACTTCCACCACCTGTTTTAAGCCGCTAAACTCACTAAATTCTAATCCCTTTTCCTTTAAATCAATTAAATATACGTGAGCATTTTCAGGGTTCGCCTCAATCAAAGTAGTAAGTAGTACTTTCATAAATACTGTTTTCCCCATTCGTGTAAGACCACCTAGTACCATATGAGGAGTTTTATCAAAGTCATGATAAATTAACTTCTCGATGCTTTGCCCCATCGGTACTTGCCATTCACCTTTTTTTACTAGCCCTTCATTCCAACACCACTTTTTTGGGATACGTTTACTGAATACCCGAATCATTATCTTGTAGTTATCGTATTTGATGCGTACAGGCTTATTTAATCCTTCACTTACAACATCCTCAACCTTTTGTATTAATTTAGATGGCATCCCTAACGGAAGTTTATATACATAAGTCGTACTACGATCATCTTCCTTTCTTTCGAGAAAAACCGGATAATGTAATTTTTCATCCTTCCTAATTGCAATCCCACTTACTTCAAAGAATACTTGTATCTTCTTTCTATCATCCTCTTTTCCTTTTAAACTATCATTTAGCAAAGCATACCCGAGCGAAACTGCAGGTATTAATAACAATTCAAGCATAGGGGTTCACTCCTTATATATCCTTAAAGGATATAGTTGCTCTTTACTGGAAGATTTACATACAAGTTATTTTCCTTATATAACAAAATGTCCCATGATTCCAGGTTCCATTCCTTCAAAGAAACACCATTAGCACATAACGTAGAAGATACAAAAACGAGCCGGTAAGAGTTGTATACATCGTCATACGTGGAAGCCAATGTGGAACATGCATCCCCATTTTCTCAGCTACCTTCATCGCCACTACAGACAATCCTGTCGCTGTCCAAATTACTACAACTTCCCCAGCAAGTGTCATATCGAATCCCTCTTTCTCTTTAGTTGTAATCCTTTTGACGTGAGAATCGGTTGATACTGATTAACCATTTCATCCCATTCAAGAAGTTCTTCCTCTTCCCCGTATAGATCCTCCATAATATCGTTAGATAAGCTGTAATAACCTCGGTATTCTTTATTGTTAAACACCTCATGTCTTTCCATATGCTTTACGATAGAATTAGCTTCTCCTTTTCCTCTGGACTCCTTATACATGTTTCTTAGCTCTTTTGATGAATACAAATACGGAGTGTCATTTAAGTAATCATATTGCCATCTCATTATTCATCCCTCCACTGTTTACAATCATCTAAATACGCATCAATCCTTTTCTGAATCCCTATCTCGTTATACGGTCCATAAGGTTCCTCTTCCCCTAACAAATCAACGATATCGATGTAATTTGAATTTTGTAGCATATCGTGTTTTGCAATGTGATCGTACACACAACGCACTTCATTTTCGTCGTCCGCTTCTGTGTACATGTTAAACAAGGTTTGTGACGGATACAGCTGCATACGAGGTAAATACTTATATCCAGGTCTCATTATTCCTCACCTTTCCCCTCTTGATGTCCTTAGTTCCACTTGGTATTCCTCGTGGTCTTAATATAGGTATATGACCTAGAGAACTATTTTTGCACGTCCACACCAATTTTTTTCTTTTTAGCCTGTACTATTTATAAAGGAGTTTATTTCTGTATATAGAAAGTAAATTCTTGAGGTGAGTGTATATGAAGTTTAAATGTAGACTTAAAGTAATCTTTGCAGAACTTGATATTAAACAGAGTGATTTTGCAAAACGTATTGGAGTTGACGACTCTACTCTTAGTGCAATTGTTCGCAATCGTACAAAACCTCGTTTTGATACAGCTTATTTAATTTGCAAAGAACTTGGTAAACCCATTGAGGAGATCTGGACCGTCGAGGAGTAATTCTTCTCCCTCCAGCCTTAATAAATCTTTATCTTTACACTTGACTTTTGCTTTCAACGGACAATCATGGGATGAGGGTACAGGACAACGGCTAGGGCAGAGAATGACTACCTTACAACGCTTCAAAAATAAAAAGCGTCGTAAAGTAGACGTTCTGTCAATCATGGTCTATCGGGTTAAGGAATCCGTATAGTAACACCCTGTTTAAACGCTGTAATTTCTTACACAGCTGACTTTTTACAGATAAAGCTTGTCCTATCTGCAGAAAGAATCAGGAAAGGAAATGCACTACTGGCGTATCCTTTATTACTCGTAACCTATAATTCTTTCATTATCAGCTGCTACCCGTGCTGTAGCACGCCAAGCAACCGCCGTACCGTTAATGGCCGTACTCGCCTAGACTCCTAACAACGTAAACAAGGAAACGCTATTTGTTAGGACGCTTAACTTTCTGACGTTGGCTTAGCTAACCTGTTCAAGTTTAACGAGTGTTAGGTCATTCCTCGTGTGGATCCTCCTCTTAGTTACCTAAAAAAGACAATAGGAAACTAGACCTCGTGTATATCTGTTTTTTCAAATGAAGATACTCACGAGGCTGGAGGTTGTCCGATATTTGGTTAAAGAGAGAGCTTATAGAACATGAGCTATAAGCATATTGATAATGAATAAAACCGAAGCTACAGTATAAAAACCATAAAACCAAATACAATCAGATTTTGTTTCTAAACCGAAGTAATCGCTTATTTTTTGCATATATACCGTTCCACCCTTCTTGTTCCATAAAAGTATGACTCTAGAAGTAAAACTTTGTTAGTGTTAATATATAACTCTAGGAGTCATACGTCAATAGTCTTCCGAAAAAAGTTTTACTTTGATATGTAAATTGTGTAAAATGTAAAGTAATAAATGATCGGAATGAACGGAGGTATTACCATGAGTTCTATGGTATTCACTTTAGGAGAAACAATGGAGGAAATTGGGATTACCAAAAACAAGTTAGCAGTCGAATCAAAAGTTCGTCCAGCCACTATTAGTAATCTAGTTAATGGTGAGGTTGGTCTTGTACGTTTTGACACATTAAAGTCAATCCTGGATGCTTTAAATCAATTAGCTGAAGAAAACGGTGTTGATAAAACATACCGTATTGAAGACGTTGTACAGTACATAAAATAAATGTACTGTTTTTATTTATAGAAATATTTCTTAATACTCTGATATAATTATTTAAAAATGGTAAAGGAGGAGAAATATGGAGATAAAAACAACCGTAGACAGTAATACTTACATTATTGAGATTGAGCAAAAAAAGAGTTCCATAAAAGAAAAATTTGGCCGTAAAGCTTCAATAGTTTCCGGAATTTTTGGCATCCTACTTTCTGTTATCTTAGGTATCACAATAGTTGGGTTATTTTTTGCGGTTCCACTGTTTCTTTTTTCGTTAGGCTTTATATATGCAGCGTTTGAAAAACAAGAAATCCAGTGTCCCAACTGCAGTCATAAACAAAGAATTACAAAAGGAAATGGTTATTTTAATTGTGGAAGTTGCAAGAAACGTACTTTAGTAGAGTGGAGATAAAACGATCAAATGCCATAACTATTAAGTGCCGTACTAACAACACATAAAACTTAATAATTGAGGATGGATAGTATGATTAATATAGAAGAACTTTTAGCAGAACATCTAAAGAAAATAAGTACAGCACCTTTTTTATTTATAGGCTCAGGATTTTCTAGAAGATACTTAAACCTACCTAATTGGGATGGTCTATTAGAACAATTTTCGGAGTTAGTTCCTCGAAGTTATGACTATTATGTCTCAACGGCAAATAAAGAACTACCTGAAGTTGCAAGACTAATAGCTCAAGATTTCCACCCGATTTGGTGGGATGATGATAAATACCTAACAAGCAGAGAAAAATTTAAAGGTAAAATCAATACTATAGAGAGCCCTCTAAAAATTGAGATTGCCCAATATCTAAGGGGTATTACCTATGAATACGGTAAAAACGAAAATAATGACAGAGAAATCGATGCTTTAAAACAAGTTGTGATAGACGGCATTATTACTACTAATTGGGATACTTTTTTAGAGCAGGTATTCGTAGATTCCGATATAAAAGCATATATTGGCCAAAAAGAACTTTTATTTTCCCAACCTTTTGAAGTCAATGAGCTCTATAAGATACATGGGTGTAGTACTAACCACGAGTCGTTAGTACTAACTTCTAATGACTACAAACTTTTCAATCAAAAGAACCCATACCTTGCAGCCAAATTATTAACAATTTTCATAGAACACCCTGTCATTTTTCTCGGTTATTCAATATCTGACCCTAATATTCAACAAATTTTAGATTCTATTACTGCATGTTTAGATCAAGAAAACATAGATAAACTTAAAGATCGGTTAATTTTTGTGGAGCGTGCAGCTGGTGCAACAGACGCTTTTGAATCTTCTTCTTTTACAACCAGTAACCGTGTTACAATTCCGATTACAAAAATAAAAACTGATAACTACGAATTAGTTTATAAAGCACTATCGAAAAACAAAAGAAAGTTCAGCATGAAAACTATGCGTCAGATTAAATCACAAATTTATGAATTAGTAAAAACGAATGATCCAAGTGGAAAAGTAGCAGTTATTGATGGAGAAAATCTAAATGCTGCAGACATTGAATTTGTTATAGGTGTTGGGGTAACTAAAGCAGCGGAACAACTTAGGGCGGCTCGAGATGAAATGCTGGATACAGGTTACTTAAATTCAATAGGGTACCAGTCTATTCCACAAATAGATATTTATAAAGAAATTTTAGCTGATCCACCTTCATATGACTATGATGCATTAATTAGCCAGACATTACCGCAATTGTTAGGAACAAATCATAGACTTCCTGTTTTCAAGTTTATAAAAGAATGCGGAATTGAAACTGAAGAATTACCCGTACAGTTAAAAAGGAAACTAGGAAAGAAACTAACCATGAATTACTTTTTAACTCAATCACAGAGAGATATCAAAAAGTCGCAATTACGTTTGTATAATAATATCCCCGAAACAATAGAGGGATACGCTGATTTTACAAAAGCCCTCCAGTGTATTCCTCATTTAGGAGCAGATGGGATTAACCTCGATGAATTACATCATTTGTTAAAACAGCATATAGATAAATTGGACGCAGATACACCTGCGTCCATGGAACTAAAAAGACTAATACGAATTTATGATTGGTTAAAATACGGGAAATCATTACTACCACCAGCAACTAAGATTAAACTACAAAGACGTCAAGGTCAGGCAACATTGAAAAAATAATACTTATATGTAATCTAAAAGCATGCTCCTATATAGAAGCATGCTTTTAGATTATTTTTGTTAATCAAGCTATTATTTTGTATAAAATCCTTTGAATCCATTAGCATTTATCCATGCTATTTTGTAATATATTTTACTTTTCAAATTTCACATATCCACCTGAAACCCACTGATCACCACCAACATTATACCAACCATCTTTACATCCCCACGATTGATATTTTTCACCTTGGTACACATTTTTTACGATACCATAGTTAGTTCCTGGACCAGTACGAACGCGTAAAACATCAGCTGTAATAGTTACTACACCAATACCATCATTTGAAGTTTTAGAAGGTGCTGGTGCATTTCCTCCTGTATAACGAATATATGATGGATCATTATATACCCACTGATCACCACCTAAGTTTAGCCACCCATTTGACTCACCCCATACTTGATAGCATTCTCCTTTACCTAACTTACGAATAACTGCATATCCAGTCCCAGGTCCTTTTCGTAAATTCACGTTATCACCGTTAATATAAGCAACTTCTGTACCATCGTTTGAAGGTAGAGTAGGTTTTTGTATTACTGGATTGTTACTTCCGTTATATGCATTTTGGACTCTTTCAATAAAGCTAGTCCAACGTTCTTCTGCTAACATACGATGAGGACAATACTTTCCACTCCATGATTGGTGTGTGCGAACTTTACTAATTGGAATATTGTACTGTTTCATTAGTTGAGCTACAACGATAGTTGCATTGTCTTCCGCTTTGTAATATCTCTCTCCACCACTTAAAGAATAACAGATTTCTACACTAATAGACTCTCGATTACCCGAACCGTTTCCATCACCACAAGCCCATGCATTACGCTCTAAAGGCAGACCTTGTACAGCTTCTTTATCATCTACCGCAACATGAAATGAAACTTGGTTATCATTACGAATCATATAGGCTACTTCATTTTCTGCTGTAGCATCATTATACGTATTATGAACTGTAATAAATTTTGGATTCATTGTATAAGGACACTTTATACCATATTTACTTGGGTCAACTAATTTTTTTCTAATTTCCATTACTCAACATCTCCTTTTAGTGTAAGTTATTTTTTTCTAATACATCTTTTTGTTGTAATCCTTTGTTGCTCAAATAGTTGTTCTTCCAAGCCATATACAAAGTAAATGCTCCTGTAATTACGGCTACTAAATCGTTTGTAATTTTGTCATCAATCGTTTGGTATCCCATCAGATTTAAGACACTATTAATCACAGCAATTACTAATACGACATAACGACTAATTGAAGCTACATCAAAGTTCCCCATGCTCTCACCCCCTCTCATTTAAAGAAATTTAAAATATTAAATAATAAAAGGACTGCCAATGACAGTCCTGAAATCCACATAGATATATGAGCTTTTTTGTTACTTTCCAACTTTTCTTGCGCTAGTTTTAAGTCTCGTATTTCTCGATCACGGAACTTGAACATTTCATCAACTTCAGTCCTTTGCATATAATTTTTTTGATTGTAGTCTAGCTTTTCCTCGATTCGTTTAACTGCGGCGTTCATTGTTTGAAGATGCACTTCTAATTTCGCAATACGTTCGTACTCTTTTTGCTCCACCGCCATCACCCCTTTTAGACAATAAAAAAAGACCAGCTTATGGCTGCTCCGGTTTCTCGTTTATTAATTTTTGAACTATATCTTTCAGCTCAGCTATATTGGTTTCGAGCGTTTCAATCCTTCTTTTTGATTGTGCGCTTTCTTCTTTCAATAACTTATACTCATCGTAAAACTGTTGGAAAGCTGCAATAAATATTGAAACAGTATTATATAAATTTATGGCCCGTTTCTCTTTATCTGTAAATATATCTTCCGTATCATCTGCAATCATACCGAAATACGTTTCAATTTCTTTTGTTGTATATGGTTCTGTTTTTTCTTCCGGCTTGTTTACACGCATTTGATACAGATCATACATATCATCCTTGAAGTTGTACTGTTTGATAACTAAACTCATGATTTTATCAAGAGCTGAGAAAGGAATATCTTTTATATTTTCTTTCATATTTCTAGCTGATGTCGGATTAAATGCTTTCGCCCACATTTGACCATTAGCATTTATATTTTCTTGCGCTCGTAGTGTTCTTAATTCTATATCTTTCCATCCTTTGCCCATCATATCTTTAATCTGTAAGCCGTTGTTATAACCTTGTACAAAACTTGATCTTATCATTGCATTACCCATGATTAAATCATGATCGGTGGCGCCGTTTACGAAATGTATTTTATAGTCACTGCCTTTTCTTTTGAAAGTAAACTGACCCGAGTTATTTGTAAAAATATGCGGCTCAGTTGTAGTTACAGAGAAGTAACCATATCCTGGAGCCCATCCTTCAGATTCAAAAATAATATTATTCAAGTTTTGAAAACGAAGTTGTCCATCTGAATATACGCTCAGATGTCCACCGTCATTATGCATTTGAATATAGTTTGACCAAATATTAGTTCCTTCTGCATTTTCTCCTTTAGAAATCCCAAATTTTGCATATGCTTTAGAGGGTTGATCGACTCCATTAATTCGCGGCATGACTTGATAAATATAAAATGATCCTGTACCAGCGTATTTTCTATTATCAGAACCAAGGACTAATGAAGGTTGAATACTTCCATCATTTGTTTCCATAAATCCTATATAACCACGTGGCTTATCTGCATCGAAAATCTTCATGTCTTGCTTATTTATTTCAACAAATCTGTTTCCACTCGTTTTAAGTGTTACTCCTTCTAAAACTTTCCCTTTGATATGCTCAGCTGTTACATATCCTATAAGATTAATTCTGGACCCCTGAATTAGAATTTCCTCAGCTGATTGATTAATCTGGGATATAACATCGCCTTTTTTAACCCTAGAATTAATATTTTGATTTGTTAAACTAAAAGCCGCTTCCATTTCTAAAACATAAGCAAATTTTTTGTCGGCATCCGTCTTTGAGTACACTTCAGTCGCTTTAGCACGAAAACCTATTTCTTCAGTATTCTGCCGGATTTCTGTCTGCATGTTTGTAGTTACTGTATCAAAATCACTTTTTGCAACCTTGTCCGCTACTAAATCCACTAATTCTTTATAGTTGGTAATGTCTTTTGGGTTTGGTATGTATACAGATGGTTCTTTTCCTTGCTGTAGCTGCGGTTGAGATACCCACATTGTGCCATTACGGCGTACCCATATATCTCCTTGCAAACGAGTTACAGGAACGTCAGGAGCTTTAATGGTTACACTAACTAGTATCCAGGAGCCATTAACTAATAACTCTTTTATTTCAGTTTGCTCATAACCTAATGCGATTGAACCATTAAAGAATTGAAGCTTAACGCACGCTCCTTGGTCTAATAAGTTTTTATCTACTACATAGACCCATGCAGACAATACGTAGTCACCGCTATTTTGTGAGGCTCCAATACTTTGAGCAATACCAGTCCAGCTATTTGCTGTAACCCCCGCATTTGCAATTCTGACTGAGTTATAACCGTCATGACGTCTGTCTGTTACTGGTGTTACTGTAGCACCTGATACAACTCCTGCTACTGTCCATTTATCGGTACTAGCAACTTCATTTGTTATATTGCCATTAGCATCAACTGTTTTTTTCTTAAACTCTGTATTGAAAAATTGATTTATACTACCAAGTGCCCCTACATAAGCTTTCATTTGCTTTTCCGAAATCTTTGAACTTAATGAGTCTTTTGTTTGCGTAATTTCATTCTTGTTTTCTTGAATGAGCTTTCCTTGATTTGTTTGTGTTTCTGTTAGCGTTTTAATATTAAGAGAATTCGAATTTGTGGTCTGCTTCACTTCATTTAGAGTTGTTTGCATTGTACCTTGATCTTGTTGTACTTTCGAGATTGTTTTTGAGTTCGTATTTACTGTTTGTTGAATTTCATTAGTTGTTTGGGTAAAATCTGCTTTAGAGGTAACTTCATCGTTAGAAAGTTGCCATGTAGTTCGTATGTTACCCTCTTCAAATTTAGCGTGATGTGAGTTTAAATTACCATCAATATTACGACCAGAATAATAAAATCTAATCAGAGTTATGTCCTTATCTTTTGTTTTGAACGTGACTGATAGAGGTTCATCTTTATAATCCACATTAATCTTTAATTGCGAGTCAGCACGTACAGATTGCCATTCTTGCTCTCCATCTGCATACGTTATCGCTGTTTCTACGCCAAACCAAGCATTTGTATTGATTTTTGTTATTTTACCAATAAACAAAAATGAGATAGTAAAAATTTTATTTCTATAGTTGACCTTATCCGATAAAGTCATTTGTTTACTGTCTGACCAGGTTCCAGTCATGTTCTGTTTATTTAACCCTGTTTCTGAACCGCTAGCTAAATTGATTGAACCTACAGAAATATTATTTACAGTAGTTTTTAATTCTGTAATGGTGTTAGTGTTAGATTCGGCTGTCTGTTTAGCAGTATTAGCAGTTTGACTTACTAGTTTAAGATTATCGTTTAGAGTTGTTATCTCCGTTTTCTCTGCTTTATTTTTAATTTCTTCAGCTGTACGTTCAGCAGTCGTTTTTGTTTCATTTAATACTTTTATATCACCTTTACGGTTTGTTTCGTACACTTGCTTTCCAATAAGGTTTTCGTTTACCCAATCTTTTGTATAAACACCCTCTTTGTTGGCCTTTCCTTCAAGTTGCTGATTTAACCAAGTCTTATCAGGTATATCTTCAATTGTCTCTTTTAAAGTATCAATTTCTGTTTGTGCATTCTTTATATCTTTTTGTAATGGTCCTGTATCCGGAACAACCGATTCCCAAGTTGTACCTGTCCATATTTTTAAAATACCAGGCTTTCCATTACTAATATCACGCCATAGCGTTTTGTTTGGCTTAAGATCAGTAGTTGGTGGTTCTTTACTTTCTATAATGTTAACCATATTATTTTCAATATTTTTTTTTAGTTGCTCTGATATATCTTTAGCCTCTTGTGATTCCTTTACAGCTTTTCCCGATTCTTTCTTTGCTTCTTCGGCCAACTTTTCTAGTTGTTCTAACAGTTCCTTGTTAGCCTTCCCCTCTAACCAAGCACGCATTTTGTTATATAATTTTCGTAATTCCTCGTTCGAATCTATAATCTCTCGATAGTCTCCAAATACATATTTATCTTGCGAAGGATCCGTATATGATTCATCACCAGCGATTGCCCTTGCTTCAAGGTATAACTTAGGTGTAAAGCCTGTATCTTTGATTCGGATTGTATCGCCTTCATTGATTAGTTCATGTGCTAGTCCGAAAATGCGACCGATTGATTGTGCCTCTACTTCATACGAAACTGAAGTATTGACACGCTTCTTTAATTCCGTCTTCATCAAAGTCATTAATCGTTTTGGTGTCATATTTTGGTCTTCTGTTTCTGGAGTGTAAAAACCAAATTTATGTTTACCATGTGCATTCCAACGTTGAAAGGCATCACTATCTGTAATATAAACAAGTCCGTTATTGATGCTCTCAACCGTGATAATTTCATCACCTTCACCTCGTACAAATCCGACTAAGGCGGTACAAATATCCCTGGAATGCTCAATGCGTCTAACGCCTACTAAGTCTTTTCCCAGGGTTACTTCCTTCCCTGTTTCTCTCCCTCGTTTATTTATCATATCGACGTACCATCCAGTAATTTGAGAACCAGATACTTCAACTCGATATTGGATTTCCAATTCAAACAAAGCTGCAATTTTCTTTAAAAAAGTAAGGGGATCGATGAATTCATCGATCGTCATCGTGTGGAACGAAGAATAATCCGTTATTCCACGTTGCCATTTTGAATCGGCAAGAGCGATATCAATAAACGTATTAACTGTTTCGCTCTCTATACGTTGAGGTTTAATAATCCCATCTTTGGCGATTTGAACCCAGGCACCGGAAGAGTGTACAGTTAATGATCTATCCTTTGAATCTTTTTCTACTTCATTATTAATAACATACGGAACAATTCGACCATCACGTACTTCCTTTAAAACCAAGTTCTGCTGTTGTAATGTAATTGCATGTGGAGTACCGTCAAAAATTTTGAACTCAAGCATATCAATGTTATTCTTGATTTCCCAATGACGCTTATCTTCCCAGTAGTCCTTTGGTTGAATAGCGGATAGAATTTGATCTGTTTTGAAATCAACAACATGAAGTAATCCGCTTGGTGTTCTCATCGAAATCGCTCCCTATATTTAACTTTTGCTGTTCCGATATTTGCTGGCATAATTTCAAGTTTATTCTGGCCCTTAGTAATTTTAGGATAATCACTGAATAATTCCTTCAGATTAATTGCACTTGAACCATTAATACTAACTAGACTTTTAGCTGTATCGATTTGCACTTTATCTCCTTTTCCAACAATATATGGAGGATTATTACTTGTATTTTGGTTAACTTTCCAAATCTTAATATCATCAACTGTCATAAGTACAGCCGGATTATTATTCCACCATTGACAGATAGAAATTTGTACCTGTGCAATTTTATTCATCAAAATCCCATCTTTGTCTACCCAACGAGCTTTTGCTCCAGCATCATCAATCTCAGTACCGTACGCAAATTTCGCAATATAAAACTCCCATTCATTCCCAATACGGTAAACACATAACTTTCCGTAAAAATTATTCCACGTCCAAGGATACATACCGCGCGTATGGATCATCATTTGTTCAGCTGGATGCCCTGGATAGGCAATCTTAGCAACACCAAAGGTTTCTTCAGCCTCCCAATATACATCGTTTAGCGACAATCGAACTACAGGTTTACTAGTCTCATCCAGTAGGGCCACTTCTACTTGCCCCATTTGTACATAACTACTGCAGTTGAACCTTACATAAGCATCCATTATAAAATCTTGTAATGGTCCGCTAGGAATGCTTTTTTTAGCAATCGCTCCATGATTCCCTTTGTAATTCTGATCACCATAATCTTCTACATAAAATTGATGTCCATTAGATTTGAATGTACCTCCACCTTTAGTGTTTTCAAACTGTGATACACTTGTCCATCCAACTGTAGTAGACATTTCATCCCACATTACACGTTGTTTCCACTCTACTGGAAGTTGGTTTACTTGTAACGGGTAACCAATCCGAAAATAATCTTCTTTGTTTGGAAGATATACGCTCTTATTCCGAACATCTAAAAATGTAGAAGGGTTTTCAACTTCAATTTCGATGATAGGTTCTGACTCCGCACTGCCTTTATTTTGAATGTTGGCTATTAACCCTCGACCGTCATTTTCAAAGTCCACCGTTTTCTCATTCCCTAACTTATACGGCATTGGACATATTAGTGTAATAGTTGCTTGATGAATATTAGATTTTTCTAAAGTCTCCTCTACAGATTCCTTAATCCCGTAATACACAATATCCGGTTCGTCTGTGAAGCTAATTTTCACAGGTTCTTCTGTATCTAATAAACCATTCAATTCATCTATCCGTTTCCTTAGTTCAAAAAGAGAGACTCCCTTAAGAGAGAAATCTACTTCTAATACTCTCTTGGGAGTCCTTTTATTTAAAAAATATGAACCTGGGCGGTGAGGTACCGTTAACTCATTAATTTCGTCACTTAAAATTCCGCGACCTCTTATATCGTTAACCATAAAAAATCCTTTTTCGTATTTTTGCCCGAAATATTCTTCTAAATTAATCCCATTAAAAACTAACAATCTACCGCCCTCCTTTAAAATACTTCTTTCCGTTTTTTCACAGCCTCTTGCTCTCCAGTAATATCATCAACGAACCTATTAAACTCTTGTCTACCAAGCTGTATATTAATATACGCGGGTTGTCTTTCACTAGCTGTAGAATTTGAAGCAATTCCGGAATCCTTATTTCCTGAGCTTGCTTGTGGTCTAGCTGTCTGGTACGCACCAAGTCCTCTTGGCATTCCGTATACAGTCTCTACTTGTAAAGCTTCTGGTTTCATCCATTCAGTCATTTGTTCGGTTGTTCTTTGTATAGCACCTTTCATTGCATCAATACCATTAATCCACCCTTTCATCATATTGACACCAATGAAATCCCTGAACCAACGACTCGGTGAGTGAATCGATAAAAGTCCTGAAATTTTATCTTTAATTCCATTTCCGATGTCCGTAATTTTGTCCCAAATAGCCCCAGCCATAGAGCTTATACCGTTTAAAAGCCCCTGCATCATATTTTTCCCTATGCTTCCTAAATCGATTCCGCTTAGGAATGACTTTACATTGCCAAAAATTTGAGTCACTGTGTTATAGATAGAATTTAGGATGTTAGATGTCGCTGACTTAGCCGCATTCCAAATTGAGGAAATGATGCTACCTGCTGCATTCATAACAGATGAAATAACCGAGCCTATCCCCGAGAAAATTGAGCTTACTAGAGAACCTATCGCTGATAGAACACTAGAAAAAATAGATTTCACTAAATTTAGCCCACCAGTCACGACCGCGGAAATTAAATTTATCGCCCCTTGGATGATATTTCCGATTAATGACATTACACTCGACGTAATGCCTTTCACCGCGTTCCACGCACCACTCCAATCTCCTTTTAAAACTGAAGTGAAAAGCTTTATTATGTTGGTGATTATCCCAATAGCAGAGGTTATTACGCCCATAATAGCTGGAAAAACTGCCTGGACAATCGACAAAATAAATTGAATCGCCGGGATCACTACGCCTTTTATTATTGACGCTAGACCTTCAAGTATCGCAGTGGCTACGGGAATCGCCGCTTGAATTATCGAAACTATTACCGGGAAAACCGCCTGAACGATTTGTAAAATTAAAGGGATAACTGTAGTCGCTATGATAGAGATTACCTGGCCTAATAATTGAATAACAGGAATCGCAACGGAAATCGCAGCAGCTATAATCCCAGCTATTACTGGGAAGACCGCTTGTACCGCCTGGAGAATAATCGGAATTACTGATGTCGCTATGATAGATAGGACCTCTCCAAATCCTTGAATCAGCATTCCTGCTATACTAAACACCGTCTGGATTACTTGTAAAATAATAGGGAATGCCGTTTGAAAAGCTTGAGCGAATATCGGTAAAACTGTAGCTGCTAACTCAGTAAAAATTTGAGCTACTTGTTGTATAGCCTCCGTTATCACTGGCATAATTTCTATTGTCGTATCAGCAAACATCTGAATTAATTCAGTAATCATAGGCATTACTTCTTGTATCACTTGACCGAAAAGTTTGAATAAATCAGATGCTAAAGGTACCACAGCTTGTATTGTTTCTCCGAACAAACGGAATAAATCGAGTGCTATCGGTACTACAGCTTGTACTACTTCACTAAACAAACTAGCTATTGTAGAACCTAACTCACCAAAGGCCGCGCCTAGCTCAGAAAGAGCAGGTCCAAGTGTGGCAAAGCTTTCTGCTATAACTTGTCCTGTTTTCGCAAATTCAGGAGCAAGTGGTGCAAATGCTTGTGTAATCCCTTGAGCTATTGACTGAACAACCGGCAAAATCGCAGATATCACAGAACTAAAAATCGATTGTATAGACTGCCAAGCCGACATAAAAGCAGACTTCACTTGATCATTTGTATTGATCAATTTAAATATCGTAGCACCTAAAGAAGCTACAATAGCGATTACCCATCCTACGGGGCCTGAAACACCTAAAAACGATAAACCTAAACGTACAATTAATGGTGTTAAAGTGGCTATCGTATTTCCTATTGAGGAAAAAGACATTTTGATAAAATCAATTACTGGAGAAAGAGCTGACCCAATTCCGGCAAATGCTGAACCAAGTCCTGATATTGCTGAACTAAATGCACCACTTATCCCCTGACCAAATTCGCTAAATTTCGATTTTATTACAGTTAGCGAAATCTCTACAGCTGTTGCAAAACCAGAAAACACTTGACCCGCTTTAATTAACCCTGCCTCTAATGCTGTGCCGATTGCTGTACCCATTGCTGAAAATTTTTCCGGTATTGTCCCAAGATAAGAACCTAAAGAATCAAAGGCAGATTTCATAGCTTCAACGGCCGCTACTGTCCCACTTTTTATTGATTCCCACGCATTATTAACGGCATTTCGAAAAGTCTCATTATGTTTGTATAGTTGAACTAGTGCTACCCCCACTAAGCTTAGAATTGCAATAGCCGCACCAACCGGTCCTAACAATAAAGCAAATCCGGCTCTCAGTGCTGACAAAGCAGCCCGCAGCATTACCGCACCTTTTGATGTTCCCGACATCCATAGCATAAGTTGACCGAGAGTGATAATTGCACCGCCGATTGCGTTAATAACAATACCCGCTACCGTTGCTATAACTAAAAAAGCCGTAGTAAATGCTACTACGGAAGCAATCACCGTCTGCACAGGAGCTGGTAATTTCATAAACGCATTTGCTAAGGTTCCAACTACTCCAGCTACAGCCATTAATGCAGGAGCTAATGCATCAGTAAACGCACGTGCTGCAGCATCAAGAGAGGACTCCATTTTCGTCAGTGCTCCGGCCCATCCTTCAAGCATGGAGTCCGCA
Organism: Bacillus sp. GMs2/2; assembly: GCF_050172095.1. NCBI lineage: Bacteria > Bacillati > Bacillota > Bacilli > Caryophanales > Bacillaceae > Bacillus > Bacillus sp. GMs2/2. Next base: position 42,920 of record NZ_JBNLYE010000003.1, on the reverse strand, counting down.
GCTTTTTTAGAAGCACCGTCCGAGTTCACTAAGGATTGTGTTAAAGCATCAATCTTTTCAGGCCCCGCTGCTACAAGTGCCATCATACCTGATACAGCTTCTGTACCAAATATTGTTGCTAACGCCGCACCTTTTTGTGCACTTGTCATGCCTTCCATTCCCGTTTTTAATTCACCAATAATTTGAGACAATGGTTTCATATTACCTTGTTGATCCGTAATAGATACGCCAAGCCGTTTTAACTCATTTGCCGCTGCTTTTGGCGGCTTAACTAAACGTAGTAAAGATGCACGTAATGCTGTACCAGCGGTCTCCCCTTTAATACCGCTATTTGACATAATACCAACAGAGGCCGCTAATTCTTCCATCGATATGCCTAATTGAGCTGCTGGACCCGCCGCATATTTAAAAGCGTATTGCATATCCCCTACACCTGCAGCCGTTGCGTTTGCGGCTGTTGCTAGAACATCAGCAACATGTGTACTTTGACTTGCCTCCATACCAAATGAGTTTAAAGCTGACGTAATCGTATCAGCAACCATCCCCAGGTCTTCGCCTGACGCAGCCGCTGCACTCAACACACCAGGTAATGCGGACGTTGCTTGAGCCGAATCGAAACCTTTCGCACCCATTTCAGCGAAAGCCGCTGCTACCTGCCCTGTTGAATACACAGAATCCTTTGCCATATCAAGAATCGCTTTCTTTACTTGACCGTAGTCACCTGCAGTTAAAACTGCCGCTTTACGAGTTTGTGATTCAAATTCTCGTGACTTTTGAATCATACTCCCTAAAGCAAAAGCCGACGCTGCAGCTGCTGGACCAAATGCATTTTGCATTGTTTGCCCTGTTTGCTGTACACGTCGGCCCATTTCAATTGCTTGATTACCTACTTCTTGAAATCTAGAACGCCACCCTGAATAATCAGGAGGCGGTGGTGCTGGTGGCGCTGGCGGTAATGGTGGAGGTGACGGTGGTTGCGGTGCTGGTGGGATAGGAGGTGGTCTACTAATCTGCTGAAAAAATGTATTCCATGCTTGTGTAGCTCTTCCAAGGTTACTTATTAAATTAGATATGTCTGCAATCACCTGAGTTTCTACCTTGTTCTGGCTCATTCACCTCACCTACCCTTCCACTTCTTGTATTTGACTTCTAATCATTGATTCTATTTGATCAAAGAACGATTCGTTTCTTTGAATTTTTTCAACTACTTCTTTCCGTTCATTTGCTTGTTTTTCAATATCACGAACACTTTCTGGACGGGTATATATATCCGCTAATGACTTGATTTTTTCACTTTGAGCATTTCGATTAAACAAAGCTTGTACACTTGCAAACTCGTACTTATCAAGTAGTTGTTCCTTATATCCGTTCAACATAAGGTGATACTCCTTAAGACTAATACGCCAAGATTGCAAGGTGGTCATATTAAAAAAACGAAAACATTCACCTTGCAATTCATCAATATTTATGCGTACAGGTTCTCGAACGATTTCTGTTGTTCCGCTGTCATTGTCCCTAGAAGTTTCTTCACTGTCTTCTGGAAGAAAAAACTATTTAGCACAACTGCTTTGTTGTACTTTAGAATTTCATCAAGGTCTAGTTTTTCAGCATTAAACATATTTTCAATCTCTTTCTGTACAGCTTCATACGTGATTCCCTCATTTGTATGAATCAGTGCGTAATAAACCACATCCGTAAAATTAGTAATTCCGCCCTGCATGGTTTGGGAAACGAATTGCATCGGCCCACCGTTTTCATCTAATAACCTCAGTGCCTGTAAACAGAATTTCAGTTCTTGTTCTTTACCATTAATTACGAAACGCGTATATGATTTTTCAGCCATAATAATTACCTCCAATTATTTTTTGTTCAAAATAAAAAAGCGTCTATATGAACGCTTATTCAAATCTTAATTATTTATTTTCCACAAATTCATCCATTGTTTTATTAAGCAAATTAATCATTGCTTCTCTTCGCTCACGCGGGGTTGTATTATCGTATAACTCATTGTGAATATCACTTACTTTGGCCAACTTCTGAGGATCGACATAATTAGTTACCTCTTCATGCCCACCAAGCATCATAATTGTATTGCCTATAACGACCGCTTGCTCTTGTTTGCTTAATTTCATTTGTTATCACCTTCAATAGCGAGTTTATCGGCTCTAACCAAAATCCGTTCTACGTTTTGATCCACAACTGAAGTTTTACTATTGTTGTTAATGGTCGTTATTAGACTATGTTTCATCCCCTCTTCATTCCCTTGCATTTTTTCTGATAAACTATCAATAATTTTATTTAAAACACTAATTGTCGCTTCACCACATTGTCTCGCTGTTGAATTTCGAGTCGATTCCTCACATAATTCTGATAAGCGATTTAAATCAACGTGAGGAGCCAAAGCATCCTCTCCGAATGTTGAAAGAATTGAAGATGCGATTGCAATTTTTTCGATTTTAGATATATCCAAAAATCCCCACCCCCATAACCATTCTTAATTATTAATAAATAGACTTACTATTACGCTCCTGGTGTAGCTACATCACCAGAAGGCGCACCTTCAGGTACTTTATTAAGCGTCCCTTTAGAAATTTTTCCATTTAATTTTAAGCCAATAGAATACTTTGAGTACTCCTCATTTTCATGAGAAAGTTCCAAACTATTCAACATGTATGTTCCTGATTTAACTTTAAACTCAGAAGCGGTTGCACTACGTAGGTTAACTTCATGAATTCTTACTAAAACTTTATTAAGAATTGCTTCTTCTACATAATCAAGTCCCTCGTCACCTTCAGTACAAATCCCTTCAATGCTAGCTGATTGTGTTACGTCACCGTAATCAGATCCACTCTTATCTTTTGTTTTCAACTCGATTTCTCCAGCCTCAATTGATCGTGAACCTGACGTTTGGTTAAAAAATCGAACTGTTTTTGTAGTTTTCCCATCAGGTTGCGGAATGTCAATCAAGTAAAGCGTTTCGGCACCTTTAAACTCAGGTGCATTACTTTTTTTCACTTCTGCCATTTTTAGTCCCCCTCTAATTTCTGATTGTTATAGTAATAAAACTCAAATGTTTCGCTGTTAAAATCTCAACGTCTTTTTGAGACAGTGGTTCAAAATCCTTTACTTTTGCATTAAAAAAACCGATTCGTTCTGGATTCTTTTTACTTGTATCGTACAAGTCAATTGAACCCTTTTCGAATCGGTTAATTATTCTATCTTGCAAATCGTTCCTATCAAAAATTTTATCTGCATACACACCTACTTGTATCAGATGATTACGTGAGAAATTCTCCTTTGAATACCTGCTAATTGTTCCTGACAAATCCTCAATGGTAATGAAGGGTTTGTCTTTTCCTGATACAGAAACACCATCGTATATCCATGTAGTAGGTGCAAAAACATCCAGCAATTTTTTTAATGAATACATTACATCATTCAACATAATTAATGCCCCTTCGCTACACGTTGAACAGTTTTGTTTATATCCTCAACAAATGGTTGCTCACCTTCAAAAGCTATTTTACGCATAAAACCTTTTTTTGTTTTGTGCGTAAATTCTTGTACCGCCGCGTAAATAAGAGGAGATCCATACGTACCAATAATTCTCGCACCGACTACCATCTTTACACTTGCAGGAATACTTTCAGATAAAGGACCGTGTAATATCGGTGCTCGATTAGAGGCTTGATTAGCTTGTAAGCGTGTATGTTTTTCTACCGTTTGCTCAATTGGTGTTTTGTATCTATTGGGATTATGTGCTTTTAACACATTTAATTTTCCTTTAACAACAACTCTAATTCTCATCAAATTACCCTCTTTACAATGACCTCACGACGATTTACGCCACCAAGCCCTCGTTCATCGATAAGTTCGATAACGTAAAAAACACCTTTACGTTCAATTTTTTCAATGTTCTCTAAGTCCACATTAAGAGAAAATGTAACAAGCGCCTCTCCTTTTTTAACATCAAGATCAGCGAACTTCGTCTTTTCCACTGACGTGAATTTCTTCCAAACTAATTGAACAGTTTCTTTTCGGGGGTCACCTTGGATTTCTTCTCCTGTAATTGGATCCTTTTCAGAAACCCCTTTAATGTATAAAATCACCGGTTCTCTACGTCCCTGCTCAATCATTTCACGATTTTCGCGAATCTCTTTAATATCATCTTCAGTAAGCAATTGCTACACCTCCTCGCTTATTAAGTAGTTCAGCCGTGACGAACATTGTGGATGTGGGCTTATTAATTGATTCATAAGGCTTTCCGGAATATTTTTCGGATACTTTCCAGCCCCTAAACCGTATGCATCACGTCTCGCTAGCTTGTAACACATATGCTTTGAGTGGTATCTGTGGCGATGGCCATTATCAATAATTTGATAACCTGTCACAATTTCACTTTCTAATCCATTCTGTATAGTAGCTGCTCGGTACGTGTTAGTACTCTCAGAAATTGCTACACGCTCAACCTTCCATTTCTCATTGTCGTGTACTTCCTTTATCTTTTGAGAAATCATTGTAATGCTCTCGCCCCTTAATACAGATGGACGAATGACACTACTTAATCGATCTCTCATATCTCCAGATAAATTCCATACACGATCAGACAGAACTAAGCCATCTTCACCAGGTCTTTTTATAACCCCTTGAATAATTTGCTTATTTACTGTAGTTATAGATTTCACGTCCAAACCTGCTTCTGATAATTTTGATGTGGTCCATTTCGACGTGTTTTCAATCAATGTATGGAATGACCGCTCTGCTTGTTTACGAAATTCTTTTTCGTATAAAGTAAGGTCTCGTAATAACGCATTTAACCTACTGCGCTTCACGATTCCATCCTTTTGATAGTCATTCAATAAATCAACTAAAAACAAACGGATTAGGATAATGGCCTTTACAGTATCAGAAACTTGTTTTTCATGCTCCTCTTTAAATTCTCCGGAAATGGCATCAAGTACTTCATCCATATTTTTTTGAGAATCGCTCATGTAATCATCTCCCATCTGCTCGCTTAGCAAATGTTTGGTGAGTACCTTTTCCACGTCTATATTTTCTATATTTTTTAAGCGCATCTGCTGATAATTTCTTATAGTTAGCAAAGACCATCGATTTATCAACCGATTCTTCACCATCTGTATAAGAAAAATAGCGCGCTGCGTCTGCCGCAATCGATTCATAAGCAAATGACAGAGCAAGATAAAAAACAGCATTTGCGTTTAATTCTTCGGTTAATTCTGACTCAGTTTCGGCTTCAGCTAGCCAATTTCCGATGTCTTCAGGAGTTACTTTTGGAACTTTTGCTAACCGACTCTCCAGCCTTTCCGACACCTTCATTTGGCGTCACCTCCGTCACTGTATTTTGTTAAGGCATCATGATTCCTGCAGCTTTTAATTTTGCAATAAGTGCATTTAAGTCTTTCACTACACCCGCTACGTCAGTCGCTGTACTATCTGGTTGTTTATCAACCTTTTTGGGTATTAGAGCTACTTTTTCTTCAAGACCTTTAATAATATTGCCAAGTGATGTGTCTTTCGCAATCGGCATCGATCTGTTTAAACGTTGTGCTTGATTTTCAGAAATAGACATGCATAAAACTCCTTTTAAGCCATTGTTTTAGAGATATTTTCAAGAACAGCAATAGACTCTTTCGCATTCTTAACTTCAAATCCAAATTCCCCACGAATGACACGAGAGAAGTAGTCAGCACCATTTGGTGTAGCATCTTGATCATAAATTGGAGTTAAGTAACGTGCCTTTACTTTTTCCGTATCAAGAAGTAATGCACGATCTTTAGGCATATTTAAATCGACTACCACACTAGAAATTGCTCCACCGGGTAAGTCGGAAACAAATGATAAGATTTGGTAACCTGCTGCGGTATCTTGGCGTGTAGTACGAATTGTATCGCCACCAAGCTTTGTAATTTGTCGCGCGATATTTGGTCCACATAAAATTGTGTTTGCTGAACCGCCTCGCGTAAACACTTGCTCTACAGCGTCATTCAGTGGTTTAGCCGCGATTTCGTTCCCTTTAAAATCTTGCTTATGAGAACCTTCAATACCTGTAAATGCAAATAAACCACCTGTAGTACGCGGTTGTGTCGGAGAACCGCCATTTCTACGGCCATAAATTAAAGACGTGTTCGCTTCACGAATCATCTCTTGTAAACGCAGATTTACTTGATAATCTAATTCGTTTGATACGCCGTATGTGTTCACTTGTTGTTGTGTACGTGAAACAGATGCGTATCTTGAAAAAATTTGTGAGAAGTTATGTGACACTAAACGGTCATTGATCTCATTCTTACGGAAAGCATCTTCACCTTCTGGTCTCGGTCTTGCGATGACTTTTAATTCACCACCAGCTGTAATTGCCTCCGCTTTCGTACTATCGTAACCACGTTGCACAGTGATTTTATCCGCGTTTTCATCGACACTTACTACACGTAACACTTCTAAGCCGTTTTGTACCAGAGCATTTTCAGTGAATTTACGAGCCTCGCCTTTTTCTAAAACTAGGTCCGTATCCCCAACAGCTGCGGCAGTTTTTACAATACCTGTATCAGAGTTTAAATAGTCGTTCTGCCATTCAAATTTAGTTTGTGTTAAAGCGTCTCCTACACCAATTAATCCGAAAAGAACAGGTGCTTTCGTAAGAATTAAATCCACATTCGCTTGCATTTGTCTTACTTGTTGTTGAAATTCGTACGTAGTTGGTACTGGCATATTTGTAGCCCCCTCAAATTTTTTAAATTAAAAAATCGCTGACTTTTAATCAACGATCCGTTATTTCTTCGATTTTGCTTCTAACAACTTGTTATAAATACGAGTTACCTCGCCCGCATACTTTGAATCTTTTAACGCTTTTGTTTTCGCTTCTTCCAGCTCTTTTTCTAAAGCAAGAATTTCATTCGCTCTCGGATTTGTTCCTGGATTCGCGCCACCAGCCGCATCTGCTCCCACAACTTTCTTGAACATCCAAGGTTTGCTTTCCTTTAGCGCATTAACAGCCTCTTCAACTCCTTGATAATTTCCATTCTCATCAATTTGAATGGTCGACTTATCTAAAAGCGCCAATACGTCACCTGGATCATTCGCATCTAAAGTACGGGCAATACTCTTAATTTCAGTGTTCAAAATACGAGCATTTGCTTTTTCCTGCGCTTGTTGTGCTGCTTCGGAAGCTTCTAGTGCCTTTTTGTCAGCTTCTTCTTTTTCAGCCTGCAAACGTTCGATTTCCGTCATTTCTTGCTTTTTACGCTCTTCTTCAGCTTTTTCGTATTCTGCTAATTTTGCTTTAACGTCATCGTAGTCGCCGTATTTTTCAGCTGACTTTTTACGTTCACGTTCTAAGCGTTTCTTAACAAGTTCATCTAGCTCTTCTTGTGATTTAGGTAGATTGGTAGGATCACCAGGGTTGTTATCAGGATCATCCTCAGGACTACCACCATCAGAGAAAAACTGTAGGTCTAATCGAAGTGGGAACTTAGGTGTTTTTTGTACTTGTCCTACAAAAAATTTTAATGCTGTAGCTTGTTTTGCGTATTCCATTTGCAAATCCTCCATTTTGAGCCTGTCGGCTATAATTTCCGAAAGTTTATAGCGCCATTTCGTAAGGCAAGTATTACTTTTCGTTATACGGATCCTGAGATTGTCTTTTCAACATCCGCTCTTGCATAATCTCCATGAACTTTTGTTCCGCATTTTCTTTACCACTTCTCGTAATTGCACCTTTAATTGATTCGATTTCGTTAGAAATTTCATCACCAAGCTGTTCGATAAGTGCTTTTTGATCTTGCGGTAACGGTAAACCGAAAATAATCTTACTAGCATAATAGTTATCTACTTTTGCTAACATTTCTTTATCGTATTTGAATTTGGAGTCATCCTTCCTAGCTTTCATATAACGTAAAATATACTCATTTAAGGTTTGTAGACGAGACTGCCATATCACCCATGAGCGTTGTGTTTTCGAGATGATGTTACTGAATAAAAGCTGTACAGCCATATCATTTATACCGCCCGTATTCATGTCCGCAGTGTTCACCATCGGTACCTCTGCTTTTTCATGTAGGCGTTTCTGCAATCGGTCCAGATACGCTTCAATAGTTTCTTTAAATCTAAATCCACTTTCCAATTTCTTAGCACTTGGTTCACCGGTCTCTTCCGAACCATCACCTAAATCCCATTTCGCACCTGGCGCTACTTGAAGTGGATTCTTAGGATCTTCATCTACATTCGTTAACAACGTAATAGCAAACATTTCAAAACGTAACGCATCCGAGTAATCGGACATCTTTTTGTCAATTTCATCAGACAACTCAATCGTTTTCTCCAATTCACTATAACCTGTAGTACGTTTACTTAGTTTTTCAGTCGGTACAGGTACAACGGGAATAAAATCGATGCCCATTGATGAGCGTTCAACCCTATTCTCTTGCTTTTCTAAGTCACCGTTGTATACAGCCTCTTCAATTTCACAGTCGTACTCACCAGCTTCTTCATGCCAAACTAAGTAATACGATAACTTCCACATTTTCGTTTGTTCTTCATCAAGCCATGCAATAAAATGAATCTCTTCCAGCTGATCTATATCCCAGTAGCTATACTTTGCAATAACTTCTGTGGATGGATGCCAAATAATCTTAAATTCACCACGACGTTTATCATAGTGAATACGAGCATACACACCAGTTTTTGAAATAGCCCTGTCTTTTGCTGCTGCTAATAACTTCTCATGCATTCGATTGTCATCCCAAACCCATGTTAATAGCCTTTCTTTCGCTTTCGCTCTACTGTTTTCCGCTTGCTGCTCCTCACTAGGCTCGTATCCTGATTGAATCATAAGTGCCGGGTCGTCTATCACATCAGGAGGAACTGTGACTTTCGGTTCTTTTTCAAATTGCCACGCTGCAATCATGTTTACAATTTTTTGAGGATAATCAAGTTGTATTTTCGTAGGTTCATAGTCGAGATTGTCTGGTTTTTTATAATCAGACCATACGTTTAAGTCTCCTTCATAACGCTCATACAAACGAACCTCGGACATAATGCGTGTCCACTCAGAATCGCCAAGTGCGGTACGAACTGGCATTACAATTTCCACAGGATTCATAAAATTACGATCACCTTGTACTCTCATTCAAGCCCCTCCTTTCTCAATATCTTGAATTCCCTGTAGTCCCCGCTTTACGTCTTGCACGTTTATATGCAATAGAAAAAGCCATTTGAACTGCATCCGGACCATCATCATGCGGATGCATCGGATACATTTCAAATTGCTCCAATAAAGCACGTAAATGTTTCATAAAACGCAATTTACCGCTCTGTATATCTGGTAATAACGACTCGATACGTAATGCCTTTCTCGTACGTTGCTTAATTTGTTTTAAGCGAGTCGATGACGGATACCCTTTCTTCTGCAACGCTTCCCCAACTTTCTCAGCAAACCACTCCTGTGCTTGTTGTGCCTCTACAGCGATTGATTCATATTGATATGCCAGCGTGTATTCTACAGCCTTTTCTAACAACGTATTTGGATGCACACGCTCCATAAAAATATCGATAATATAGCACGTTCCTGTTTCCACGTTTTTCGCAAGTGTAACTACTACGCTGTAGTCACCTTTTTCTTTTCCCATTGCGAAATCAACCGCACCGTAATACAAAAGTTTTTTGTCTTTTAAATCATCTTCAGTACAGTACGTGAAATATTTAGGTTTAAATATCTGTCTTTCCTCGTCAGTCGGATTACATAGATACTCCTGGTTAAACGCTTTGGTACCGTCATCTTCTCTAATTTCCATCAAATCGATGTAAGGGAAATGTGATGGCCATAACGTTTTTGTACCACTTAACATCTCTTCTTTATTCTGTTCATAAAATTCGCGAGCACGATCTGCCGAGTCTGGATCATCGACCTGACGAATCTCACGCCATTCTTGCCATAAATCTTCACGCTCTGACCATTTTAGGATTGCCGGAAATGATCTCGATACGAAATCACGACGGTTTTTAATCACGTGATGCAACAAACTGTCGTAACAAACGATGGTACCCATATAGATACAGGCACCTTCTTGACGACTTAAACCTGGAAGCAATTCTTCCTTGAACCAGCGTTTGTTTTTGGCAATCAAGTCAACCGTCGCGGTATTTTCTTTACTCTCCAAATCATCCAAAATGTAGAGCTGAACCCTTTTTGAACCGTGACGTAAACCACGTACCTGTGTCCCTATACCTTTTGCTTCGACTTTCGTGTTCGTTAACGTAACAAATTCTTTGTCGTTATCTACTTCATTTCGGCTTTTTTGCTCATAAAGTAAGATTCCGAAATCCTCGCGTAATTTTTCGTTATACTTTAACTGATCACGTGCCCAGGAGATAAAGTCACCGGCTACATCAGATGTTTCAGAAATCAAAACAATATACTGCTTTAATCGATACACGACTTGATGACACAAATAACCATTACTCAGGTATGCGGTTTTCGCATGGCCACGACCTACACTCCAGGCTACTTTTTTCTTTTTCTCCCTACCTGTTGTGATGTCATCTAACAAGCCACATAAGGTTTCGTGAAATTCAGCCGCATCATCCATCGTTACTCCAGCTGGGATTAAGTTATCTGGATTCCCTGGATTCCCTTCTTCAGAGAAATACTCATACATGAAGTACAGCATGTCATGTTCTCCACGATGTACCCTTTTTAACTTTTCTAGCTCATCGATGTCAGCAAGTAGTGTATCCATATAATATTCTGTAGCCTCGCCAGTTTCGTACAACTCCTGTAATTTCTTTGCTCTTTCTGCTACAAGATTGATACGCTCCTGACGTTCTTGACGGGCTAACCATTTACCGTCTATATATGCCATGTAGCCCGCCCTCCTTTTACTCGCCTGTCAATTTTTTTAATTTCTGAAGCTGTTCTTCGATTTCCGCATTTGTACGAGTCGCATTTCCTAGATCACCCTCGATTACTTTCTTATCAGTCAGTAAACCGAATCGCTGCATATACAACTGCATGGCTTTTACACTCGGTTGCGGCCCTAAAATTAACTGCATTAACTTGCTGTACACCTGCTCGCGCTTCTCTGCAAGGAAACTGTCGGCCACTTCACTCTTGAATGCAATGAAGTCCTGGTTCTTAGTTCGCCACTCCCAAAGCGTTGTCCGATTTATGCCTAGCTCGTTGGCCATTTCGTCTTGGGTTCTTTTTTCCTCGTTGTTCGATTCCATCAATTCGTTTTCTACAAGCAGGTACGCCGCTTGAATTTGTTTAGCCGTAAGTTTCTGCTTTAATTCGTCTAACTTCGCCATCATTTCGCTCCCCTTTCTTCGTGAAATAGAAAAAGGCAACCGATTTAGTATCGATTGCCTTGAAATTCGTATATTTTGTATAGCCCCCCCGAGTTTAAAAATTCTGGCGGAACGTTACGAGCGCCTGCCAGCCCCTCACCAGATTTGACCTCCCCCGGGGGATTAAAACAAAACCAAATGTTTAATAATCTAAAATACCTATTTTGAATAACGATGAATATCGTATTAATAATGACTGCCTATAACATTGGTTATGTAAACTGGATAGAAACGGAACCCATTGATATCAATGATTCTTTCTTTTTTCAATACGTAACCAATATACAATTATTATACATCGTTGTTATATCAACGTTTGTAAGTCATACACACAGCTTCAATCATTTGAATTAATGCATAAGCTTCACTTTATTAACTAACTGAACATTGGATCATGACCCCCTGAGTTTCAAAGGGCCGTCTTCTCCAGGAGAGAGCGACTGGTGAAATTACCCTCAGGTTTCTCTTTCGCGTTGCCTACAGTTCATAGTATGTTATACAGCTTCTCCTATTTCCTACTTACTATATGTGACGCAACCAGTCCAATCCAACGGACATAAAAATAGCCATGATACCCTCATCAAGGGCCTCATGGCTATGCATATTATTTAGTACTGGAGTAGGACACAATTTCACCATCCTAACATAAATTGTACCTACTATGACCACATCTTGTCAAGCCTCGTACAACTTTTTTATTAAGCTTCTTATGCCAACCATGTCACCGTTAATACTCATGTGTAATAAATCCACGGCTTGTTTACAGCGTGTGTAATATACTTTCGGAGTAATATTCATAGTCCTTAATGTGTTCCTTCTAGGAATCTTGTACACATACCGAGCAAGCACTATATATTTCATGTTCTTCGGTAATTGTTTAATCGCCTGATCCAGCACAATCTTATTCAACCGTCCATCACTTTTCCCGTCCTGTGCACCAGGTCCCGTAAAGCTAGGCGGTGCATCAGGGAACCGATCACCTACAGCCAGTGATTCGTAATTCTCCAGCCACAGTTGTATCGTCTTCTTCGAAACATAGCCATCAATTCTGGTCATCTCCGAACCTCCTGACTCAGAAAATCAAACCCCTAAAACAAACACCTTAAACCATTAATAGTATTACATACTATATAACTATTAATAAATAATACTATATATATAATATATAATTATTAGTTTTATATTTATATTATATATATAAGGTATATTTTTTTAAGGGGGGTTCTTTTTTATTTTGTTTTTCTTTTTTTAGTACTGTAGTGTATTAGACCCCCTCCTAAAAACTTTTCTTTTATATATTTTTGTTTTCGTGTAAACAGCTGTGACTCTCCGAATCTCGAAACACGTGCCACGCCGCTGTTGTCTCATACCCACGTAGCACCGACTTTCCAGCTAAGAGAAACCGTTCCTCAGTCACTTTCGCAATCAATCCTTCTCCAGCATATATATTGCCCTGCTCTATCTCGATATTCACATCACGTAACTGGTTCGTGGCCACAAATTCACTTGCCCCATAATCCACAACATGGAGACTCCATGTGAGCTTACCCGTAACAACTCCTTCTTGTACCGTCACATACCCATCGTAAAACGGAACGTCCAGACCATCGATTTGTAAGTTACGAATTTCTTCAGACGTCATGTTCCTTGCTCCTTGCAGCCACACGTTCTACGAATCTCAATTGTTGTCCGATATACGGGTCGTCCTCTTCCCCGCCACTTACGATCCAATCCTTAATCCGGTTCATCACATCTTCTAAAACGACCGTCGGTACTTGTGTGGCTAATTCAGTGATACGATCTATATAATTCACTTGTGCCTCTCCTTTACCTCACTACTAAGAACATATATTCCCACTTTATTACTACCTGCATTCTCTAAAGCAATAAGTGTATCAACTGTATAATCACCTGTCGTAGAAGTATCAGAACTGTAGTAAAGCGTGACTTGTTTACCGTGAAGATCTTTCTTATGGAACTCAGGAACCTCTGGAATCAGTTGATTTTTTACAGGCTCTAATTCCGTCACACCTTCCATACGATATTCGAGTGGTTCATCTGAATTAGAATCAATACTTGTAAATATGGCACGTCCCTGACGTATATGTCCGTTTTCCTCTGTGATTTCTACTAAGACAGACACACGATTTTCTAAAGAATCAAAGAAATCTTTACGAGCATACGTGACGAAATCGATGTACCATGTGGGGTCCTGTTTTTGGAAGATACCTTTTCTCGGTATAAACGTAGCAGCTGACGGTTCATGTAATATAGGGCAGTCACACATAATTTTCTCCCCGTTAACTTTTAACGTTTTAATCGGTGTTTCTTTTTTCATTATTTAGGAACCTCCAATGTTCTTACATTCCCATCCAGTTGTTCCACCTCAAGCATCCAGCGCCATTTTATCCACGTTTCTCGGTAATCTTCTTCCCCATCTGTCTCATAAACATCAATTAGTAAATTACCGCCGTCCTTTGCCTTGACTGTGCATTTATATACAACCTGTCCATTATCCTCATCTAAAATGATAATCTTGTATTTTTTTCCTATTTCAAACAAATTCATTACTAAGGTCCATACATGTATTTTCACCTTCACTTCACACCCTTCTTTACTAAAAACTGTCTTGCGGTATCCGTAAGTCGGTAATAATAAACATGATCATCATCTTTCATGACTTGCTCCAGTAATCCTAATTGAGAGAGTTGTCCCAGTCACGTATCAAACTGCGTAGCCGGGATTTCTCCTCCTACCTGGTGCATCGCTCGTAAGATTGCTTCCGAACCTTTCACTCTATACCACGTGATTTTACGATTTCCAGTGCTTGTTGCTCTGTAAAACCTTCAGAAACGAGCGCATCAAAACGAGCTTTAATTAATTTAGACATCTCGCGCTGCATTCGTATTTGCATCGGTAACGCCTTGACAAAATTGTCCAAAATCATTTCCAGTTCGATATATGTATATTGCTTATTAGGTTCGCTCATTTTATCGCCCCTTCAAACGTGCTTCGAGCTCCGCTAATACCTGATCAACCCCTTCAGGACTTAGCACGAGTTTACCGCCAGCTAGTTCAATATTTTCTTCTGAAACCTCTCCTGTAATTTGGCAAGAGTTATTAGGATTATACTTTTGTAGAATAATAGATTCACCATCTACGAAAATCTCCATAGAATCCTTTACCTGGATACCTAATGTACGGCGTAATTCCATCGGAACCACAATACGTCCTAATGGATCAATGTTACGAATAATACCTGTTGATTTCATTTCTCTTCAGCTCCTTCTGACCAACTAGATTGATATTTTTGTTTTCCTTGTTCTACAAGAAGGTTAACTTCATATTTTTTCGTAGGGATTGGTACCAGCCTCCGCGGATCACTTTTCTTATCGATATAAACACCTGGTACATAAGTCAACGCTTCTGCTACAGCATAACTACCATCTGGGTTCTTCTGCTGCGTCGTCACCTGCATCACGCAACCACCATCAACATTACAAACCTTAGTTGATTTCATCCAACCTTGTTCTTGAGAACTCGCTTTGCAAAGTAACGCGAACGTATCTCCATCACCATAAACTTGTAAGTCTGAAATGTTCTTTTTCGCACCACGTACTTCTGAAATGTTTAAATCTTTTTCTTTCATTTCTCTTCAACTCCTATTCTTTTATCAATATTCAAACTTAATCGCAGAAACATGCTGCATATTCACAATTCCCGTAATACGCCCATCATCATCAAAAGTATCTATCGCATTTCCTTCCGCAAATAACGCCCCTTCTAGCTTTTTGTATCCTTCAAAAATAAAATCTGCTTCCTCTACAGTGTGTACAGAACCGTCAATCGTTTTAATTACAGCTCTCATTTCTTCCATCTCCTTACTTCTTAATCGTTTCTATAACGCTAGCTAAACCGAAAAATATTACACAGATGAACCACGTTGTCCAAATCGGATAATCATATATAATTTCCATCCAATCACCCCTAGTCTTTATTAATAAGAATCACAGCCGGTCCCTCAACCGTAATACCAGCTACTTCAATCTTTTCATGGGGACTTACTTGTACTGTTGAGACACCTTCACGTGTCTCCAGTTCTTCACTTATGTTTTTTGTAGGTATATTCTTCATCTTTACTCACCATCCAAAATAACGCTGTATTCATCATTAGCTACGTAAAAATTACCAAATGCATCGCGTTCAGGGAATCCATTTTTCGTTGCCTGTACTATCTTGAGTTTCGCATTACATTTATGACATTTCGTGAATTTGTTCTCCTTGTACTCGTATTGATTCCCACGATTTCCGCACATGCAGCACTCATAGCGTGTACGATATCTCGGATTTCCTTCTTCGTCATATTTAATACCTGTTTTCCAATGAATCGGATCAGCTTCTTCTTTTTTCGTAATCTTTACTATCTCTTCAACAGGAAACGAGCTACGATTTACGTCTACGATTGGCAGTTTACGCGTCTGCTTATCCGTGGTCATCTTAACAGCCGATTCCTGAATCTGTTCATGCGCAACACCTAGATCTACAGCCTTATGAACCTCCGCTTTTGCCATTGCAACACCTAATGCCGATACATCCACTTCCGGTGGGTGTTGATTATTAGTTTCTACAAGTTCTGCTGCTGTGTTGATAAAGGAAAGTTCATCTGTTTCTTTTTTAAATCTTAGAGTGGCAGGATCCGT
This sequence comes from Bacillus sp. GMs2/2, assembly GCF_050172095.1. NCBI lineage: Bacteria > Bacillati > Bacillota > Bacilli > Caryophanales > Bacillaceae > Bacillus > Bacillus sp. GMs2/2. The sequence continues at coordinate 26,859 of NZ_JBNLYE010000003.1, read as the reverse complement.
ATCAGAGTCATAAAATTCTACATTTGTTTTTTCTGGACATTTAAGTAATAAATACTGATACCCTACAAAACTGGAGATACCACCACGAATATTGTTCTTAATAAAGTCGAAGAAGACTGTAGTTAGTGCATTTACATTCACTTCTTTATTTAAACGATCCAGTCCATATTCATACAGCATTGCGTGGATCGCTTCATGAAGTACGTTTTTCATTTGCCCTTCATGCTTCGCTACATTGTCCGAAATCTTGATTTGTTGTTCGTGATACGTTACTTCAGCAATTCTTACTTCTCCGTTTTCTTTTTCATCAATCCAGCCTTTTACAACTTCCACATCGTACGGAACACTACCAATCATCAACTGCTTAGGTATACTCATATAACTTTGTCCCCCTTTAGTTTGGTAAATTATTTTCAATCTCCGTCCGCAATTTATCTCGTAACCACTTAAACTCTAAATCTTTTTTATCGATTTTCGCTTGGATCACCTTTGCCTGTTCCTTCGTATAACATGTACGGAAACCTTTGTATAAATTCGAAATTTCTTTCTGCAGCTGCCTCATTTCACGGTTCGAATAATAACTTATAAATTCCGTTTTACAACTAGGACAAATGAAATAGTGCTTGTCCACACGGTTCGATAATCGTGCTGTGAGCATCTGGACACGAAACACGTGCTCACATACTTCACATTTCGCTTTTACGGGTTTCATAGTATTGGATACACCTCTCTACCTCGCAATCTAGGCAATTCTGATAAAGCGTCTATATCAACTAGTACCACTTTTCCTTTAGGCATATGTGAGTTCATTTTAAGATTATCTGGGATAAATCCCAGTGCTTTTACAACCCTTTTATATGTTTCTTCATCCGCAAATCCAACCATGTTCATTTATTGAACCTCCTCTAATCTCGAAACCAATAGATATTAGGGGATAACAAGTCTACTCGTAATCCATTTTCATAATCAGAATAATCATCGTGACCCCAATGGGCAGGAGCTTTGAATACAGGAATACCGTCTGGTTCAATCCACAATTCATTCTCTTCATTAATTCTTATTATTTTAGCTGGTTGATTCTCATACCAAATCTTTCGTCCAATAGCTTTTTCTTTCCAATTTCTCTCCGATAACCAAAGTGGACACTCTTCTAATAGTTTCACTAAAATATACTGTGCCTTTGCTAATCCGTAATCCATGTAACGTGCAGGAATGCTGTAAAATTTCTTGCCATTTCGTGTTATCCAGCAGATACCGTTACATTCGACTGACGTTTCATCCCACTTTGTTTTTGTATAATTAGAACGATCAAATACTACACCCCAGGTTGGTGCATCACCGTTAAACTCAATCAAGTTTTTATAAGTAGGTTTCTTTCCTGCTGGACATGCCCAATAACAATTCTCTGAGAATTTACCGCCAAGGGTATGATTGTACCCATCAATGCGATACACGTCATATGGAACACCATTTACTTCTAAGTCCCAGCCGATAGGCCTTCTTACTTGTGATAAATCTGTTGTTTCATCGATTAATTTAATACGCGCCATTACTCATAGCCCCTCCACTAAATACGTTTTCTTGTCTTGCTAAATAGCTTTTCGCTTCATCATAAAGCCGACCAGTTGGAACAAAATTGAAACCATAAATTTTAAAAAACGCATCATTAGACATCTGAAAAAAGTCTTTTGCTAAATCCCATTGATGATGGCCATTATATTCACCGTATTTTATACGTCTGAGCGATTCATTTACAGTTATTGGTGCGCCTGCCTGCGCTCGAATACCGTTCATAAAACCTGTACTGATTAATTGCCCAACTTCCGCTGTATCTTTTGGTAATTCACTTTCTATTCCTTTTAAGCTCTCAAGTACTTGATCTAGTACCTTTGTATCGCCTATAATTCCGCGGTTATTTTCAATGTGCCAAACGATGTTTCCAAGCTTTTTCTTCAGACTCATGTTTACCAGTCCTTTCTACTGAAATGAAATTCTCATTTATTTTTCTTTCGTTCCCCAATCTTCTTGTAAATATCTGCTATTACAATTCCTGCTCGTGTTAAGTCCGCATCGTTTTGTATCAATTGATTTTTGTTTAATATAGCCAACTGCGATTTAGATACTAGTATTAAATTGTCTTGTTGAAAGTTACGCCGATTACCATCACCAAAGATAATTACGTATCCCTTAGGTATTGGTCCATTTTCTTCTTCCCATAGCAATCGATGTTTTGCTCTCCACTTATTCGGATCCGCGATTTTAACATCTACGTAACCATCCCCATTTACTCTTTCACTACCAACAGGTTTGTAATTATGCGGTTTCTGACCTTTTTTAAATTGCGTCTGTATTCCGCCGGCACAAATTCCTTTTGCCCCTTTATTCCATGAATCTTGCCCTTTCGTAAACCTAGTATCAATTCCACTGTTTAAACCATTATTTTTTATATAAGCCGTGATTTGATTTAGTCCTAAGTTTAGATTGAAATGCTCATTAAACATTTCGCATAATTCTTTACGTGTACGACCTTTTATGTTCTTTGTTAAAAAGAGTTTCTGTTCTTCTGTATAAAAATGCTTCATCTTTACCCTTCCAGCATCTTTGGTTTTTTTGCGTTTGCATCTAGTAAATCGTCATACACTTTTTGTGCTTTTAAGACCAGAGCGCCATTTTCAATAATTTGCGACGCTACATCGGTAACTGCACGTGCTCTACCGATTTCTTCAATTAACTTATCACCTTTTAATTCCTCGTCGCTTAAACGTTCTAGCTGCGCAAACAAGTGGTTATTTAAGTCACCTAATGTATTCCTCATCCCTTATCTCCTCCTTAGCTACTCAAATAGCGTGTTTGTTCAAATTTATTTATCTTTGTTTCCATACGCTAACTTTTCATAGCATGAGTTACAGTAATTATCGCCAGTTTCTGTTGATACTCCACGTTCAATCGTTTTATCGCAAACCTCACATAATACATCCCAATTTTCACGTTCTCTCATGATTTTTGTCTCCTCATTAATAAAGATTTTGTTTATTTTTTAACATCCAGGGATTGTCATAACCATTACCAATCACTTCAAATTCATTCTGATCTTCAACTAAATGCGGTAATAATAATCTAGAAAACTCTTCAGTCTTAAGTATCAAAGTGGAGTATAACCAACCAATATTCCCTTGAATTACTTCTGTACTTTCAATTTCTTCTCGACTACAATCCGTATATATCACCCTTGTCCACCTTACAAAATCACCAAGATAAATATCGTTTCCATTCTTATCTATTAAGCCTGTGCATTGTTTGGGTTCAGAACACATATTCCAGCAATCATTTTCATTATCTAAAATCCACCAAACATCTTCTTCATCTCTTGATACACATTCACTATAAATCCACTTTTCACCATCATGAGCCTTGAACTTAATTTCTTTCATTCGCATTCTCCCTTTCGTTTTAAAATACGGCTTTTGTTTAGTTTTCTTTTATGTCATAACCAACTATTTCAGCGTCATCAAAATCCAAGTCTGTTTCTTCTATTTTTCGCACTTTCAAACCAGGTATTTCTTTTTGCACCAAATGTACAACATCATCTGCACAATCCGAACGACTTTCTACACGGGCAATTATGATATTCATCTGATTTTCAGATACATGCTCTGGCAAGATAAAATCATAAAATATTTTTCTTTTAATTCTTTCTTCTACTGTGATTTCTACTTTTCTCATTTTCCATCTCTCCTCGTACAATTCAAATTGTTTGTTAATTGATTGTGAAGATTGTTGATACTTATTTCTTTTAATAAAAAAACAATATATAATAAAAATGCAAATCATCGTTTTGCACACAACTAATTTTCTGTGCGACATACCTTTTATTGATGCTAGGAGAAATCCTAGTCTTTTTTATTCAAAGTCTAAAACACGGGATTCTCAGGCTTTATCACCATTTTTGCTCTGAATCGATATCCCTTACTTTCAAAGTAACCAACAAGTGTTAACGCACTTTTCCCAAATCTTTCTGCAATTGCATCTACCGTATAACCTTTTTCAAATAGGTCTAAACTAATTCGTATTTCATTTTCTGTATAAGATGCCTGACTTTCTACAGGTCTCTCGAGTATCCCAAGCTCCTCCAATTTTTTCTTTATTGCACTTTCTGTTCGCTGGAGTCGTTTCGCGATATACAAATACGTATAACAATTCGCTTTAACCATACTTCTTAGTAATAATTCATCTTGTTTGGTCCAAGGATCTCTCTCTTTTTTCCTTCTATACACATCCGCATCACGTTTGTCTTTCATCCATTCTGGTTCAGGTCCTAAAATCCCATATTCAACCTTTAAAAAATCAACTACCTGCTTATGTCGTTTTAACCAACCCCAAAAGTCCTTATAGTAAACAACCTTTATTTTTTGAGTTTTTGCAAATAACTTTAGTCTTATGGGAAATGCGAATCTTTCATACCACGATTCGATTGTTTTATAACTTACTTGTAATACATCTGCTAGTTGGAGCACTGTAAGCCCATTGAAATGTAACCGTGGATCGCTTAACCCTATACGATTTGCTTTTAGTTTTATGGCATTTACAGTGCGATCTAACTTCTTCGCAATACTTTTAATGCTGTATGTCCCCCAGGAATCCTCCAGATACGCTATTTCTTCTTTTGTCCAAAGAATAACTTTCCCCACTATTTCGCCTCCTTTTAATATCCGGATGCCTGACGATCATGATTGATTTTATTTTTTTCGATATATGCGTTGTAAATTTCAATAGCCGAAAATCCAAGCGCTGCACCTAAGTAAGCCAAGTCATTCATCAAGGTCATGTAATGTGCTGCAGTCCATAATTTGTTTTCATATAAATCGTTAAACACATCGATAATTTCTGTTTTTGTATTTCCTTTGTTATTACGCACTACAAAGGCATCGATATATTTATTCCATTCACGTTCTAATCCAATCGATAAAGCAAAGTGAAGTGCATCAACAAATTCGTCTAATAACGGATTGTAGTACACCTTATCTTCTTCCATCATTTGACCCTTGTTACGTACGCCTTTTGTAATCGGCTTGTTATTTTCGCTCCAAAACTTATGACCACGCCACACATGAAGTAACTCACTTAACTCGTCACGAAATGATAATTTCTTTTCTTGAAACAAAGACACGTTTTGCAAACTACGTTTTTCCACAATCTTGTTATCAAGGTCTTTTTGAAGCTGGAATAAATGAATGATATTCATTGTTTTGCACGCTCCCCTTTTTTAAACAAATCTATAAAACTTCTCACCATTCTTTCTACACTGGCACCAGTTAAGGAATTAACAAAGGGTGCAGTTTCTGCGAATTTTAAAGAGTCCTTTTCAGGTATTCCCGCACAAATCAACTTTTCTTTTACGGCTTCAATAATTTTCACTCTTTTCTCGTTCTTACTATTGAACTGAGCCTCCACGACCTTTACAGCCTTATCCTTATAGCAATCATGCTTTTCCATGTAGTAATACACTTCTTTCCAAAACTCGTTGTCTTTCACCACAGACATCTCAATCGCTCCCTCCTTATCTAGCGATCACGAAGCTAACAATGACCGCTACCACCATATAAGAAACAAATAATGAAATAGACTTTTTACGTAAACTTTTAATCTGCTTCCGTAATTCGTTATTTTCTTTCAATACACGCTTTGCGTAATTATCTTTCACTTTCACTTGTGATTTGTATAAATCAACTGCTAACTGCAAATCACGATTTTCTTGCATCACATCTTTTAACTGTTGCTCCGAATTGTCCAAATACACTACCGCCTTTCGTGGCTCACCTTTTGCTACTTTCCTTTTTTGCTTAACCATTTCACGCTTTAATCTTTCCATCTTCCGATCACTTTTCCGATTTTCGTACCCCTTTCCTTGCTGTCTACCACCCACAATCGCACATCCTTCCTACAGCTTTTTATTTTCTTAAATGCTCTAAAAATAGTTCATTGAAATTCTCGTTTTCTATTTCTTCCAATCGCTTCTGTACACGTTCTAAACGTACTGAACCCAAACCTAACACTTCTTTTACTGCGCGTAATGCTAATGTTCGGCCATCTTTATACGATAAAAGGGATACTTGCTGCACTTCACCTCTGTGAAAACTTTGCCGCTCCCTTGTTTTCTTTCTCTCACGTTCACTCGCCCGGCGTTGTTGACGGTTCAAGGCGTTCATCGTCTTCCCTCCATTTTTTAAAGCAACTGCTAAATAACAATTCTGCGTATGGATCTTGTGGTACTGGGTCTAACACACCAGTCTTTTTATCTTTTCTTAATGAACTTACTACCCAAACCATGTTGTATGGTTCTCCGGCAATGCTTCCCACAATTCTTGCTGGTTTTACACGTGGTAATGCTGTTGCATGACGCTTTGTAAATAACGATTTACGCGGTCCCTCTCCTCTTCCCACATGCTATTCCTCCCTTTGTTTAAGCCAGGACTCAACACTCATTTTCTCGCCCCATCGATACCCTACACTTCCTTCTGCTTCAATCGGAACTGGAAATCCTGGTACTGGAGGTTGCTCCATAACTTGTTTAATTTGTTTTTCTACTGCAACTACAATTTCCGGATCATCATCTATTTCAAAAATGATTTCATCGTGAATTTGTGCAATCATATCGGCACTTCCATGAGAAAGTACGCCTTCTTGTTTACCGATAGATTCATAAATTTCATTTTGTACTTTCTTCATAATGTCAGCGGCACTACCTTGCACTGGTGTATTCGCTGCTTGTCTTTCAGCTGAGCCACGATCTCTTCTATTCGCGCTGTTAATGCCAGGTAGTAATCTCATATATCCATAAATCGTTTGTACATAGCCTTGCTCCCGCGCTTCTAAAACAATCTTGCGTTGATACTCTGGTATGCGTTTGTACGCTGTTTTAACAGCATTTACAATCTGCGCACATTCATCTAATGTTTTACGAATCATGTACTTCGTTTTAAATGTGAACTGTAAAGCGTGTTCCGTACCGCCATAAGAAATACCGAAGTTGCCCGCCTTGGCATCTGTACGTTCTTTCTTTACAATTTCAGCCTCAGACTTTCCAGTCATTACAGATGCGGTTCTACGGTGCATATCGCCACCTGTATTAAATAGCTCCGTCATGACCTCATCGCCTGATTTCCATGCCATTAAGCGAAGCTCGAACCCTGAGAAGTCAATGAAGAATAATATCTTTCCTGGTTTAGGTACAAAGAAGTTTCTAATCTTAAACTCATCATTATCTGGTCTCGGTACGTTTTGTCCGTTCGGATTAAAGCTGTTTAAGCGTCCTGTTTCTGTAAATGGGCTATACCCGGCATGGATCCGTCCACTCATAAAGTTCAAGTACTTTTCACGTCCTATGATGTGCGAAGAAAGTAATGTCGTGTATTTTTGGATTTTCTTCAGCTGATCGATAACCTCCAACGCTTGTTCCTTATAAGGATGCGGTTCACGTTTTGCGATACGAATCGCTCCACGCTCTAACTTATCTAAGGTAGGGTCCTTGTCAGGATCAATACTTTCCCAATTTTCAGGCAACGAAATGCTGAGGTACTTTTCTTCATCGATATCGTTTAACTTATTCTCAAGCATAAATGCCATATCGATAAGTGCCTCTTGATCAAGACTCGCACCTGTTTTTCCATACTTTGCTACCGGTATTTTTAAGTAATCAAACATTAAACTTTTCACTTCGTTTGTCTTACCTGATTTACCGGTATTTATATCAATATTGAACGTTTCTTTCGCGATTTGTTTAATACGTTCAGCCGCTTGCTCTTGCATAATTTCCGCTTCTTGTTTCTTTTGCGTTGCAAGGTTTGGATCCCAATTCATTCCCCAATATTCCATAAGGCCGGTAACACGTGTGAATGGCATTTCAATCTTATGGAGCCAGTCCTCATATCGCGGAATTTGAGCTGCAATTTGAGACCAATATTCGTAATGCTGCAGTGCGTAATCCGCATCTTCTGCTGAGTAAAGCAGTCCTTCACCTTTACTAGCATCAATTTCATCAAAGAAATCCACTTTGTATTTCTTTAAAAGAGCTGCAAAGTCGTTCATTGTTACACCAAAAATGTGTTTCGTAGCTGGTTTTAAACCCCATCCGCTTGTAGGTTTTTTCGGGTTATTAATCTTTTGAGGTGCTGCGATTTGTAAACACCGTACCCACATAATCAATGGATCTGCTACTTTTCCTAAAATGTATTTACCGTACTTCGCTGCATATTTCGTTTCAAAAGACAAATTGACCGCAATCTTTAATACCTTTTCATTTTTAAATAGGTATTCATCAAGCAAATCTAGAACCAATTTCCTAGCTTCATCTCTATCCATACTCGGTTCAAATACTTGGCCAACTTTATGAGAGATTGGAACAACACGTGATTCGTGTGCCGCTGCTGATAGTGAAACCGTACAGATTTCACCTTTCCACGGATCAAGTGGTGTTTTTAAATATGCTTTTTCTAAACTCTCCCTGCGTTTTTCCGCTTCCTGCTCATCAATAACACCTGTATCACATGCCTCTTCTATACCTTCAAACGCCTTTTTATAATGCGTTCTAATTTCTTCACTTGCTGCAGTCTCCCAGTCGAATCCTGCTATACCTGTTTGTATACAACGCTCAAGGTATTTCTTTAAATCTGAGACTGTAAGAATAGCTTGATAGTCTTTTACTTGCTGCGGTTCCACTTTTGGCCAAACAATATCGAATTGCCCTGGTTTCTTCTTTTTCTCCATCTCTACCGCTAGTTTTGATTCTTTTACCGGTACCTGCTTTTTACTACTTGCTAATGTTTTCGGTCTTCCAAATAAACTTCCAAGTTTCATATTTTCACTTCCAGTCATATTTGTAGTGCTTGTCCATATACTATTAATAGATCCTTACAGGTAAGATGCCCACAGCTACTTTTGCCCCGTAATTATGGACTAGAAAAAGACGTGTGTTTGTTAACATATCTATTTCTACCTCATCTACCCCTAAATCCTTAAATAGCTGTAGTGCTTGAAGCATGTACTCCGCTTTGTATGCCAACTTAAAATTTTGACCGTTTTCCTGTACGCTAGTATCTATCGGTGAACCAACAAACCACTCAAATTCCGACACTGTCGATTTACCGCTAATGTTTACACTTTTTACTGATGTATTTTTAACACTTTCAATTGTTAGAAAAGCTACAGCTTCTTTCTTTGCACGACCACCATCTTGTAATGCTGTAACACTTGGAATCACTTTATGAGCTTCAATTGCTTTTTCACATCTAACGTAATCCTATGTTCATATCCTTCAGGGATGAGACGTGTTAGATCCGGATAACTCCCGTCAAGTATCTCGCCATCTACAGTACTTATTACTTTTTCTTCTTTAAATGAGTGCGCTTGTTCTGCCATAATGTAGCGGTGACTATCTGTAGCGATAATCGTGCCATCTGCTTTATGAAGCGCACCTTTTAGTATTGGACGTGATTCTAAACGAGCAATACTGCACATTTTCTTTGCATGTTTCATTACAATTTCATGCCTTTCTTCTACTGTTAAATCCATATTTTCGCCTCCTAGTAGTATTCATCTTGTATATGATCAAAGAGACCCTTCTTCATGCAATACGCAATGTATGCATTAAAGCGTGGCGTTTTCCGATAACCACCGCTGGTTAAAAGAATCATCCTCATTTTCGCTAATTGATTTACAATTGCTTTCGCTTCTTCTTTATCGATGGAAAGCATTGCTTCCACATCACCAAGTCGTAAGTATTTCTGCTGAGCGAATAGCTTGATAAACTCGTAGAATTTCATTTCACCTGTTAACGTATCTATTTTCTTCAGGTCTGCCGTAAACTTTTGATATCTTTCTTCTGTCATTTCTTCTTCTTTTATAGCCAAACGAGCATAGTAATTTAAGCCACAACCCGGAGCATTGTATAACGCTTTTAAATACTCCCCGATAAACTCAACGTGTCCTGGCCAAACTTGAATTCTTTCGCCTGATTCATCAACTGAATGTGTAAGAGCTGCAAGTGCAACTGCTAATCTTGCTACTTTATTCCGCTGATCTGAAGGAGAAACAAGTGGTATGTCATTCGCATTTCCATATACTTTCGCAAGGTCTGTCGCAACCTCCAGTACTTTATCAATCGTACCGTCTGTAAATAGCACGTCCTCCGGCTTACGTGACCAAGCATATAAGATGTTATTTTTCAAAGTATCCTTCTGTATAATCGATGGATACGTAGCAAGCGTTTGGTTGTACAACTCAGGATCCACATCACTCGCTCTCATAAAAACTGCAAAGTCAAAACGACGTATATCCTCGTTATTGAAAATATCTTTTAAACTTTCTGCGCCTTGGGAGTAATCAGCAAGTCGTTTCCCTTTCGGTACGTTCCCTGACATGATGGCACGTACTCTACAAGGTGTTTCAGCTGTTACAGCTCGTTTTACTTCCAGCTTCCCGTCAGAACGAGCAAGCGTCATTTCACCATAATCATCTTTCGTAATACCTGTATCTTCATCAATCCAAATCATTTCTTTGTCCGCTAACGGCCATGCACCCCAAACGATGTACCATGCACCTTGAGCACCTGACTGTTCCATTTTGTATGTTAGACCTGTACGAGAAGTACTTTCCGCATTCACTCGTGTTCCAAGTCCTGAATATTTCATTACTTTTTCAATGAGCGCCGACTTACCAGTACCTGTATCACCAACGATTTTCAATTCCACCCAACCACGTAACGGATTTAAATCCCACGGTACTTTAAAGCGAAGGACACTATGAAGTGTTAACAATACTGCAAGTAGCGTTTCATCGCGTTCTACGATGTGTGTTACGTTGTACGTTAAATCGTTACAAATAGCTCCTAACTTTTGTTCAATCGATTCTGCTGTATAATCTGCCGGCTGAAATGTTGCTAAATCTTCTTTCACTTGTTCATTTAGCTCAAAACTTTCAACCACATCCTGAAGCGGTGTCGCACTCTTAACAAGTAGTGTTGACTCTTGATTCTTTGGATGCGGGTATACATAACCGGTTAATTCGTAGTACTTGTTCTCACTTACATTTAGTCCATTTACGGCGTACACTTTTCGTAGTACATAGTTCCCTTTATGCTGCTCTTGCTTTTCGTCATCTTCTTCAGCCATCGGGATTACAAGCAACTCTTCCACATTCATGTTCTCTAAAATATCGGTATTGTATTTCGGACAATTTGGAATGCCTGATATTTCACGTAAAATACCTTTAATATTATCGTCACCTACACCAGTCATTTGAATGACTTCCCGATCACTGACGCCTAAATCTTTATAGCCGGTATGCGTATGAATGTCGTATAACGGGCAATGTACTTTTTTACAACTTTCTCTGCCCCAGCAATGGTACTCAATGTTTTTCGGAATAATGTAAGGCGTATGCTTTTTACCCGCAACCATGACACGTGTTTTTACAAGCTTTCCAGTAAGATCTGCATTTCCTGTCTCTGCTAAATGAAGTAGCTTCGCATTTTCCTCTTCTTCTGCATTCTTCTTAATGCAGTGACACATATCACCGGCACATGCTACACGTTCATAATCCTTGCTTCCTGGTTTCTTTTCGCCATGTAGGGAGCGAATAAACGCACAACCAAATTTGTATGTATTATCATCGCTGTATACCGCGTCAATCACACTTCTTGTATTTGCTACACGTTGTTGCTTACCGTACTCATTAGCTTCAGAAGTGAATTTCAGTACCCATTCTTCCAGCTCTTTCATTGTTTCTTCTCTCGTGTAGCCAGCGTCTTTGAAGTAACATGCAAGCTGTACTGTTGCCTGATTTCGGTCGCCGTCTTTTTTCCAGCCACCATTTAAAATATCAACTACACATGCTGGTGGTTTGTCCTTCTTAAACTGAAATTCTTCTTTTTCATAACGTCGTGCATTTGTTGCTGCAGCTTGTTCGTATTCTTTTGTTTTATCAATTAACAAGTATCCGGTACGTGGTCTGTATTTCATTGCTTTTTTACGTTCTTCTGGCGTGTAAGGTAAATCGTCAGGTTGTCTCGGTGCCCTTGCTAAATCTTTTATTTCTTCCAGTGTTAACTTGTTTAATTCATCTACACTAATTTCTGTCTTAAATAGGTTTGTTTTTTGATGCATACTATTTGGCAAACGAATCATTCGCTTTTCTGTATACACCACAAGATCTAGTGACGTGAGTCCTAGTCGATGGACTAAGTATCCAGCCATATGTTTGAAGATTTTATGAAGGTCGTTTCTCGGTTCAATCCCGAGCGCATCGGAGCTTATTAAGATGTGGAACCCTTTTGATCCAGAAAAGTAAATCCACATATCCGATTCACGAATGTCCATTTCTTTCGTAAAAAATTCCACCAGCTTAATTGCATCCTTCTGGCTGACTGATGGATCTTCCGCATGGTCAAGGTCAAAATATAGGGGAGCAATAAATGCCTCCCCCTTTACTTTTGTGTCGTTCGCAAATCGTTGAACTGTAGCAAAGCAATTGAAATTGAATGCCTCTCCCGTTTGGAATTGCTTCACTTCAGAAGAAGGGATTCGTTTCCACGGAATGCTTCTACCGTTCTGATTGCTGTACCATGCGTCTACATATTGATACTCACTTGTTTTATCTTTCTTTTTTGCCATTTGTAGACGCCCTCCTTAATTATTCTGAAGCTTGTTCTGTTTCTTCTACGTTAATCCCGTAATCTTCTGGTTTAAATACACCAACAGGTTGGAAGTCGATACCGATCCATTGGTTACTAGCGTTTGTACGACTTTTACGTTCTGTTGTTACTAAGCGTGTAACAATTTTATTGACACCTAATTTAGAAGGAACACCTAGAGCTTTATATTTCCCTGTATACACATTCATCGCAAAACGACCGAAAATAATTGTGTCTGTTGGGCTAAAGCTCATTAAATAGATACGAGGGAAGTCTTCTGGGCTTAACGTTGATACTGGAACAACTGACGCCATATAGCGAAGTTGAATATCATCTAATTCATAACGTTCTTCTGCTTGAGGGTTTTCAGCTAGCCATTGATTGAATACAACTTCCGCATCCTCTTTTGTTTTTTCCGCCACGATCAACTGACCATCTTCAGGAGAATCCTGTTTCCCCCATACAGACCAACGTTGCTCACCGTATCCGATTACTACATCAATATTGTCACCGTACATTACATTTTCATCATCTTTTTCTACGAAATTCCCTTTCTTGTTAACCGTTAACCACTCGCCCATACGGACAAAATCCATATCAAGACCGTTATTCGCTTCAACGAATCCCTGCTTTGTTTCTTCTAAAATTGCTGAAATATAATTGCTGCCATCGTTTCTTTTTGCCACCGCGTTATTTTGTACCACTACTTCATTTTGATTTGTTTCTTGTGTCATTATTTTTTCCTCCCGCGCCCCTGTAGGCCATGTTTTTTCCATGCTTTTCGTTTTGCTTGGCTTTTCTTTTTTCGATAGGTTACTTTTCTGTTATACGAAATCTCGTAATCTTTCGAATCGTATTCCGGAACCTCAACTATTATCGGGATTCCTCGTTGAAGAGTTAAACTTTTACCGGATCCTCTTGCAAACACCCTTATCACTTTTTTAACGATTTTTTGAACTGTTTCTTTCAAACCCACTTACTTCACCTCTTTCGTTGAAGCAATTAGTTCTGTGATTTCATAAAGCGCCCCCACATATTCGTACTTTTCCATCGTTATCACCCCTTTCACCAAGGCATATCATTTAAGAAGTCAGCCACTGTATCGCGTTCTGTTTTCGGCTTTCTTGGTACCGTTAACCCGATTCTGCTGTATACTTTCCTACGGCTGTGATATTGGTCCTTAAATACTCCAACATTGTAGTCAACGTAATCGAACCAGTATGCTTCTTTATCCGGATTGTTCCGATCTGGACGCATGATACGCCCAATTTCTTGCTCTACTGATGAACCACTATTACTCTCACGGGAGTCACCACGTTTCGGCATTACCATGTGACCAACTACTAAATGCTGCATGTCCAGTCCTTCACGCGCTAACTGAGTGGCAAACAAAATATCTACTTCTTTTCGGTCGCAAGCTTCTAAAATGTCTTTACGTTGTTGTTTTGTTACTTGCCATTCACGAATTTCTTTTTCTGAATACTGAGCAACCTTTACCTGCCAACCGTACTTACCTTGCTTTTTAACTACCGCATGACCACTATTGATAAGCTGTTGTGCATGTTTTTCGCTTTTTGCTTTTCTCCAGGTATAACGACTAATACCCCCGTGTACTACAGCTGTTCTAACATCGATACCGAATCTTGCTTTTGCCATTCGTTTTACGAGCTCTTCAAGTACGAAACAGTAGCGAACTGATTCTGTTATAACAATGGATGGCCCTAAACTTGCAGACTCAACAATATTCTCAGCAACTAACTTCGCACGCTTTTTATCAGAAATGAGGTGCCTTATTAGATCTGTGTAATCAAGATCTTCTCCACCAGCATCCACACTATCAATCTCGTTACGGTTACTTGCCGTCTCGTAATTGAACTCGGTATATACGAATTTTACTGTCGGTTTTACCAGTCTCCCAGCTTCATACATTCCGTCTCTGCTAATCTCATACACTTTTGGACCTACACCGTTGTACATATAGATTTCTAATCCATCTTTTCGGGAAGGTGTTGCGGTGAGACCAATCACATTTTCAGCCGTTAACTTCCCAGCCGTTTCAATGAATTGTATTGCCGGAAAATGATGGGCTTCATCCACTACTACCGTCCCGATAAAATCATTTAGTGCATCGATTATTTGTGGATTTCGCTGCAAGGTTTGTACTGTAGCAACAATTAGTTTACCGTCTCCCCAAGCATGTACACCGTCACCGAAAAAGCCGATACGACCAATACCAGGCATTGTATCCTTAGCTCGCTTTGCGGATTGATACATTAAGTCTTTTGTATGCGTAAGCCATAATGCTGCTTTACCCTTTTCGTAAATGTAGCGCAGGCCCATTACGGTTTTACCTGAACCAGCCGGTGCTACACCTATTCCATTTTCTTGCATAAGTGCTTCAACCATCGGTGTCTGATCCTCTTTTAATACAAACCCGTCATCCCATTCCCCGAAACTAACATCTCGGCCATATGAAATCTGTGAGGTAATAACTTTACTTGGGTCGTAACCTAGGTTTTTCAGTACCTCTTCTAGCTTTGACAAGAAACCTCGAGGCGTAACAATATCGCCTCTGTCATGTAAAAATAATTCAAGTTTTGCTTGTACGCCCCATGTAGGTCTACGCTGTTTTTTGGCTTTCAAATACGCTGGATTATCAAATGTTAGCGCCTTAGTAATTGCCGCCTTAAGAGGTGTACTAGCACCTCTTATTCGGATGTTGTGTTTTACAAAGATTTGTAGCAAGTGAGCACCTCCGATAGATCGTAAGAAGGTTCATGGTATGTAAGTCTTGGAAGTGGTAAACAGGGAACCGTCTGACTTTGAAATTCTTCAAGTTTTATATGGTTCACGTTTCGTTTTTTCATATGAATAAGAGCTGTAATAAGTCTGAACGCATAAGCCTCGTCAAGCCCTTTGCTATCATTTAGAAAACTGATAAACACTAAACCTAAATTTCTATCAATAATTTGATCAAAATCCCGTAATCCGAGAATCTGATTCGGCCTCATATAATCTAGTGAAAATCTACAACTCTCCGTACGCTTCATTTCTGCTAATATATTTACTTCAGGTGTTAGTACAATCTCGTCACCTGGACGAGTTGCACCTGTACCATCCGCTATTCTCATGCGCCATACATTTGGAACGTGTCTCCAGCTTCTTCTAATTTCTGCTTGAAAATCATCCCCCCGTTGCTGACGCTCACGTTGTTTATTTCTCAGTGCTGTTTGTTTCGGATCCATAGCAACCTCCTATGCCAAAAACTTCAGTAGATTCGCTTGTACATAAGCTTTTGCTTTTACAAGATCCGCTGATTCTTTAGCTGTTTCCCAAGCATCTTTTGTTTGATAAATTTTGATATCAATGGACGCTAACTCTTGCTCTACGTCTGTAAGTTGTTGACGTTCTTCTTTGCTGTAATGCAGGCGGTACGCATCACGTAACGTATCATTCGTGAGAGCCACTTTTTGATCATTCACATAAGCGTATTGGTTACGTCCCTCACCTTGAATTTGCATAAATGCCTCTGCTTCTTTTAGTTCTACTGCAGTTTTCAGCTTCACTTTTTGCTTAATTAGATCTGCTTTTTTCCCATAAGCTTCTTCACGTGCTTTACCTTTTTCAAGAACATCCTGTACTGCAGCATCAATTTGTTGTAGAGACGCTTGTAACTCAAGTGGATCTAATACTCGAACATAATCAGTTGGTACTTTCTTACCTAAAATTTCAGTTGCAGCTTCAAGTAATTTTTCTGTTCCATGTACTTCTTGCAAATTACGAATTTGATTATTTAATTCAGGCATTTATAGAAACCTCCTCGGGATCTGTACAACGTATTGGTCGAACCAATTTTTCAATCGATACTTTTTCTTTTAAAACCTGGTCAATACTGATTTCTACAATTTCGATATCTAAAGCCCACTTCGGTGTGTAGCCAGCAACCTTTAACTTTAGAGGAGTAAAACCAACTACAATACCGTTCCAATTTGTTTTACAGTCTTTCTCTTTTTTACTAGAAATACATAACTGAACCGGCGTACCTTCACCTAATTCGTTTTCATCAAATTGCGGTTTAGTTACAATCATGCTCGTAATCCCTCCTTCGCCTCCGCTATTTTCGTTAACGCTATTTCTACCACGTCAGAATTAATAGACTCTGTTTTAGCAATACTCTCAACAATCGTATTAATATCAACTAACACATCTTCTCCCGTTTCTGTTTGAATCAATGAGGCGAACTCCTCCATTGCGTAAGCACGCTTCTTCTCTGCTTCAATCCGGCTACGATCAAGTACTTCTTCACCGGGTTTTGCACTTTGAAGTGGAATCCGTTCTAAATCAAAAACACCTGGTGACTTCACATCGATAAGAAGTACTTGTATTGATCTACTAATCTCAGCTTCTGAAGCCGATAAACGTGTGATACTGCCGATGTTCGCAAACACTTTTCCATCCGAACGGTTATAGATACCGAATCCTGTATGGTCATGGCCACACAAAACCAAATCCGCCTCCGTTTTTACATCCTGTACTTTTGTGTACCGGTCAAAAGGTGGATCATGATCAAGTAGCATTCCGTGCGCTATGTGTATTTTGGTTGACTCATAATCTTCAATAATCTCTGGTGAATAACCGTACCCAGCTTTATCGATTTGATCACTATAAGGTGTAAATGTTAGCTGTACGTGATTACCGTCTTGATGAAACATTTGAGCTTGCCCAGGATCATTAATAACTGTAAGTTGCGGGACAATTAATTCTAGTACCCTAAGGCTTGTCCGTTCATACGTTGCAAGATTGTACCCGTATATATCGTGATTACCAGCTGTTGTATAAATGGGAACAGGGCTCTCTTTCAGTACCTTCGCAAACTCCAGTAATACGCTTGTTGTAACCTCAGGTCTATCAAACGTATCTCCAGGTTGTATAATTGCTGTCACACCTTTGTATTTCGCTAACGCGAAAATCTCACGTAACTTTGCGATTAGTGCCTCTTTGTAGTTATCCTTACGGTTACGAGGGTTTGTACCT
This sequence comes from Bacillus sp. GMs2/2, assembly GCF_050172095.1. Classification (NCBI taxonomy): domain Bacteria; kingdom Bacillati; phylum Bacillota; class Bacilli; order Caryophanales; family Bacillaceae; genus Bacillus; species Bacillus sp. GMs2/2. Next base: position 9,140 of record NZ_JBNLYE010000003.1, on the reverse strand, counting down.
CGTATATGTGGATCCCCGAAATATAGAAACTTCATACTCTCACCTCTGCTTTTTCGTGTTTTATAAGGTACCTTTACTAATTAGTGAAGGTCACTCGTCTCTTTTTCTTTGAAAACTTCTTTTGTAACCTCACCTGTTCCAAGGTCTATCGATACATGATCGTCTTCTTTGATACCTAAAGCATTTTGAATTTCTGTACAAGCCTTATCATGACGCTCAAAAACCGGCTTTAATAGTTCCTCAGTTCGTTTTAGATACTTTTCACGAATCGGTGCAATCTCGGCTTTATATTCAGCTTGAAGTTGTTTTTTAATAGCTTTTTCCGCCTCATCTGCAGCTAGCAATTCCTTTAACTGAGATTCCGTTGCTTTCCCGATAACTTCCTCAGTAATTTTCAAACCTGCAACGTTTGCTAATGCACCTTTTAACACGTTTTTAATTTCGCATTTCATACACATATCCAGATCTCCCTTTCTATAAAGCAGTTACTATGCTTTTCCCTTGTTTTTGAGTCACACCAAGTGCTACGTCACCTATCTCAGCCAAGTGAGTACTGTGCGTAATTAAAATGATTTGACGTTTAAATTTCGTACTGTATTCCTTCAAGAAATACGCCACGTTCGGAGCATATTCTTGACTCACGTGCTTTCCAACCTCATCTAAGAATAATGGTCCTCTTACACCACTAATCTCCCCTACGGCCAATCTGAGCGCTAAGCTAACTACATCCGCTACACCACCGCCGCGATCATAATCAGGCGGCTTTAATTGTGTTCTTACATCTTCAGACTGTAACCAGTACTCTGCTACTGGTTGATTACCTTTTACGGCAATTTCAATTTCGAATCTGTAGTCTTTATCGAAAACAACTGTAAGAGCTGACGTAACAATTTCTTCTATACGACGTTTTGCTTGCTGCCTTGCATAATCACTTGTCTTTTGAAGAAGAATTTGTACTAAATCAAACTCCCCAAGCTGCTCCTCAGCTTTTGCTTTTCTTGCTTCTGCGCTTTTTTGTTGCTTAACTAATAAATCCCGTTGACCGATTTTCATTTTCAATTTATCGCTTGCCTGACGGATATCCGCTCTTGCTTTTAGAAGCTCGTACATAAAAGTAGCCTCCTTATACCTGCGGGATGAGTCGTTCTACATGCTCCAGGTTTTCTTTAACTGATGTATCAAGCTTAGTGATTTCTTCCTGGATCGTTTCAGGCGTTACCCCGTACTGCGCCATTTGTTCAGCGATTTCCGTTAATTGCTTTTCAGCTGAAGACTTTTCAGCCTCTGCTTGGATTTTTGCTGTTTCTGCTTTCTTTAAATTTGCTTTTGCAATTTCAATACGTTGTTTTAATTCCATTACTCATTTCCCCCTTCAAGTTGTTTTGATAGTAAATTTTGTAGCTCTGATTCAAGAAACTTCTTTTGATCTCTTAAACAGGCCAACACAGTTGGTCGGATAGCAAAATCAATACTCTTTTCTCCTATACTTTCTGATTCACTCACTAATAAATTCTCATTTAATTTTTTATGAAATAGAGAGACTTTTAAAACATTAGATGTATCGTCAATAGCTTCAATAACCTCATTAATTTCCATTAATGAATTATTCAGCCTCTCAGCTGTTTGTAAAAACTCGCTCATTTTTTCCGTATCAATCACCACTAATCACCCCTCAATGAGAATGTTCAAAAGACATCGGCGATTCGCATAGCGGACAAACTCCACCAGCCTCGTTCCATGTCTCTTCCAATTCCTTTGTGTAATTTTCAATGTGCTTTTCATATAATTCCAACGTGCTTGTACTATGACGTACTCTTTGATGCCAGATCATATAGTTTCGTAACAACTCTTTTAATTCAGCTAAATGAGTGACATTGTTCTCAGCATTTGCAATCTGTATTACCACTTCTCTCGGAACATTTAAATGTTCCGCACGACTTGTCCAGCTCATATAATAGTTGTGTATATTCTGGTATTTTTGTAAGAGCACACTTATTTGACTTAGTTGTGTAATACTTGTTTCGCATTCTTGTAGTTGATCTGACGCATTACCAGGTACAGATAACCTTTCTACATCCTTACTTGTTTTTTCGTAGCCTTGTTTAACCACGCTATGTTGTACATAGAGTTTCTTTAACTCATCCGTTTTCTTTACTTCCTCTTCAATCACAGCTACATTAATGTTTTCAATTACAGTCAACCTCTCGACCTGTAATTGAGCTTCTTGTAATACTTGACTATACTTCTTATAGTTTTGTGATAAGATAGAAAGCAAAGAATATATTTCTTCGGATTTAGTAGAATCTTGTAACAAGTTACTTACTTCTACTAATCCATCAAATTGTTTTAATGTTTCAGTCAATGTCTTCTTGGCGGTGGACAGTGACTCGTATCTTTTTTGTAAGTCCAGTAGTGTTTGCAGACGCTGCTGGTCTTTTTCTGTTTCTTCAAGTATTTGTATAAGAACTGGCACTTTTGAGAGTCTCTCATCCTCAACAAACGCTACACGGAATTTTTCAAATGCTATCTGTTGTTGAGTTTGTAGTTGCTGCAGTACCTCTTTCTTTTTATACAATTCTTCTACATGTTCCATCAAACTTTCAGCTGTTTTTAACTGCTGTACTTTATCATCCACATCCAAGTACTCGAGTAAGTTACCTGCTAATCTCTCAATTTCTTTTTCAGTTAGTAACCTCTCTTGCCTTGCTGCGTATGTATCTTTTGAAACACTTTTTACCGCGAGATCCACAGCTTCTGTTCCTGCTAACTTACCTAGTACTTTTGCACCCGATGATGGTGTCTCACTTATTAAGAACGGAGCTTCGAGCTGAAATGCAAAGTTTAAAGCAGTAACAAAATCTCCAAATGTTTGCTTTGTGATACCGAGTAATTGCTTTATTTCTTCTGGTACCTCTGACTTCTCAAATACACTTCCCGCATCTCCAGGATCCGTTTGGATTCTGTACGATGTTTTTCCTTTTCTACGGTGCTTTGAAATAATAATGCCGTTATCCATGTGAATCGCTACAGTAGCCTGTCCCACTGATTCGTTTACGAAAGCCTCACCTTGAGGTTCGTTAAATGCTACCCAGCGAACTGCTCGTATAATGGATGTTTTACCACTATCTGATGGTCCAGTAATTACATTCAGTCCGTTTCCTAAATTAAAATGGCTATTTGTATGTGACTGGAATCCTTCTACGAAAATCTCATTAATGTTGGCCAACACGTTCACTCCTTTCCGTTAGCTTTAACATGGTGTTTACCGCTTGTTCTTCTGAGCCATTCTTGAAGTAATTTTTACTTTCGCAACATACAGCTTTTACGTCTTTTGCTTTTACTAATCGAGTCGCATAAGTCACGTAACGTTGCATGTGTATCACCTCCTCAATAATTTAGCTTGCCTGTACTTCTGCTTTCTTTTTTCGTGTAACAGTTACTTTGACATTGAAATAGTGTTCATATACTTCCTTAAACACATCTTCAATTTTCCAGCTCCCGTAAGTTTCTTCCCCAATATACAAACCTGATTTCTTTTTCTTCATGCTTCTCAGTCCCCTACAGTTTTATCTACGTAATGAGGATAGTGTTCTAAAAATTTTTCTTTGGAAGGAAACCCCATCTCAAATGATTGTCTAACTTCTTTTTTACTGGCATTTTGCAAGTAATTAGGTAAATAAAAATGTTCCATAGGGAACCCGAGTACTATCGCGATTTGAAATGCTAGTTTTCCTCCTGGGTCGCGTCTACCAGTCTCTAAATCTGCAATATGCCCAGGAGTCACACCAACCTTATCCGCTAGATCCACCTGTGACATACGTTTTTTACCACGTAAATCTGCTAGCCAAGTCCTTTTCACATGTCCACCTCCAGACAACTTTTGATGTTTTTTATTATACTGGCGTTTTGCAAGTAAGTAAAGTGGTATTTCAACTTTTTTATAAACCTCCATTCTCTTTTACTTGCAATATGCACGTATTTACCATTGTGTAATTGTACAATAAAGTGGTATCTTATAAGTATCAAAGCACATAAAACAAAAAACGTTTTATATATTTTTATAAAATTTATAAAAATAAAACTAAGAATAAATATAAAACAAGAATTTAACGGGGGTAAAAAGTATGGATATAGGAACTCAATTAAAATTCTTACGAAATAGACGCGGTTGGACAATGCAAGAAGTCGCAGATCGTATTGGTAAAAACGATTCTACGTATAGTGGATATGAGACAAATAAAAGAAAACCAAACGCTGAGGTTCTTGTACAGCTAGCCGATATATTTGATACTACTACAGACTTCATCTTAGGAAGAACAGAAAATCCAAACGGTCTTAACTTTAATGTAAAAGACTTTTTAGATCAAGGCAGACTCCATTCTGATGGCGTAGAAATTACTGATGAGCAAGCTGAAATTGCTAATGTTCTATTAAGACAACTCCTACAAAGAAAGCAGCAATAAGTAAAAAAGGACTAGCCAGATGCTATTCCTTTTTTTGTTGCAATATAGTTGTAATTTGATTGTACTGCTCTTGTGTAATCTGTCCTTGCTTATAAAGTTCCCCCATCAGATAATTCATATCACAACTTACATTTTCAGCACCGAATAATTCCTCAATTAAACGTTTTGTTTCTTGTTTTGCAGTCTCTTTTTTCACCTTATTTCCTCCCCTTCATCCAATTAATTATTCAAAAATGTTAAAATAAAGAAAATGAATAACCCCTATAACGTACGAAATGCCACTGCACTCGAAAGTGTAGTGGCATTTCTCTTTTAACAGTTAGCCGATCGTCCCCGGATCCATCCTCATTTGTACAGGTTCTTTAACTTTTGCTTTGCTAAGTTCACTTGATACCGGTGATAACGTCAGCGCAAGAGCACAAACAATAACTAAACCAGCTAGAAATTTTTTCATTTTAACTATCCCCTTATTTTAAAATATCAAAAATTTTTATGTAAAATAAATTACCTTCTTTCAAAAATCGATGATACGCTTTCTGACGCAGCTCAGGATTTTCTATAGCAACAGCTAAGTATAGATCTTGAAAAGCTGTACGATTCTCAATTTTGTACAACATTTTAGCTGCTTCCTCATACTCATTTAAAGAAATTTTCAGCAGCGCTTGCTCAGCTTTATCATGGATATATTCCAATTTTACAGGAAAATTATGAATTATACAACAAAACGAAAATGTATTTTCAACTAATTTCCGCTTCAATAGCGACTTACTGTTTGTTATTTTATCTAACTCCTGTAGTGACTTTTCAAAATATTGAACGGATTTCTCCGCATCTTCGAAAACGTAGCTTTCCCCCAACACACTATATGCTGTAGCTTTTAACAAACGTGGGGCTTCTTGTACCCCCAGTACCTCAAACAGCAAACATCTTGCAGTTTCTACTTCATCCTGCATTAAATACGCGTATGCACATATTGCTTTTAATTCGGCATCAATTAACGTTTTTTCTAATCCTTGCGGCATTTCACATATTTTATCTTTAATCACATCATGCATCGTAGTAAATACGTTGTAAGCCCCCATGTCAAAATACCCATAGACACTTAGTAAGTTTACTAAAACATTTACATTAACCTTATTTAAATTCACTTTTGCTCGAAGATTGTCTAGGCTCTTAAAAAATTCTTTTGAGCGTAGATTTCCAGATTGACGTTCCAAACCAACTTTTAAAATATCTTTATAGTTCTTTGTTACCGTATGTTTACACTTTCTTTCGAGCAATTCTTTTAATATATCTGTATATCCTGCTAAATACACGTAGTACATGGCTGTCCTAATGTCCGATTCTTTTTTCGTAGATTCCAAAAACTCTTGAACTGTTTTTATTTTTTCATTCTCGTTTTCCGTACTCACTAAAATTTTCATCAGTTTCGAAAAATTCATAGGCACCTGACCATTCATTGTTTTCCACAAATTTGACTGGGATAAACTTGTGATTTTAGAGAGTTTAGTAGGCGTTATATCTTTTTCTACCACAATGTTACTTAAGCTTGTACAATTCTGCACGACGGTCCCTCCCTTGAACTTAAGACACCCCTCTGTTTTTCTCAATAGGAAAACATACCACCATGCTAACATGGACTAAGAAGTATGATATACTTGAAGTTGACTCATGGAAAGTTTTACCTACGCACGATAGGGTAAAACGTTACAGTGGTGCGGCGGCACTATTGTAACGCTGTGGGTCTTTTTGCTCTTTTCTTTTATTTTATTATTTTCATCTTATCATAAAATTTAGAACATTCGTTTTGCTCTTCCCCTAAACCATATTGAGAAAGTTTTTTCTAAATCTTCCATAATTCCCACAAGAATATCTTACCATTAAACGAACTAACGTTCTAGTTTGTATTCTGATTTTATCCAAAAAAATTATCGAATATTGTATTTATGCCAAATTTATTGGTATTTATAGTTTAAAAATAATGCCTTATTTATAATATAGGCATGAACACATTTGGAGAAAATTTAAAAAAGTTTAGATCAAATCGTTCTTTAACACAAGCGGAACTTGGAGGTATGGTCCAATTAAGTCGTAGTCAGGTTAGTAACTTAGAGACCAACTTTAACGAACCCGACTTAAAATCTTTAGATCGTATCGCCAATTTCTTTAACACATCGGTCGATGCACTTTTAGGAAGAAATATTCCGGAATCTGAAGAACAATTAAAAATCATTCTCGAAGAGATTCAAACGGTTTTCGCAGGCCTAAATGAATCTCAACGAGAACAATTCTGTAAACAACTCCTTTTCTACATACAATTTCTAAATGAGAAAAAAGAGTTGTTGTGAATCGATTGTAGTAGAAAACTTTTCCATATTCAACGGTAAAGTTTTCCTACAATTAAATCTGTAAAAAGCAGGAGCTTGTTTCAAACAAAAGCTCTTGCTTTTTATTTATATGCATCTTTGTCGCTATTAGTATACCAGACAGATGTCCCACCATGACCACCTTGGTGTAGCCACATTTTACGAGGAACATTATTTTCCGCAAGTGCTTCCCACCATTGCGCGAACTGTTTCGTCTTAACATTCCAATCGTTTAAACCATGAACAACAAATACACTCGCTTTTACATTTTTAGCATCTTTTACATAGTTACGTTTATCCCAAAAATCATTATAATTACCTGTTTTTCGGTCTTGTCCAGCCGTTAATTCTTTTATAACTTGTCCGCAAACTTCAGGATTTTCCCTTGTCAGTACTGCTTCTGCCATATTATCTGTATCTTCTCCTTGATATCCGCCTGGAGCAATGACTGCACCATTTGCACGATAATAATCATACCAACTACTAATTGCTGCGATTGGAATAATTGTTTTTAAACCTTCGACTCCAGTAGTCGCAACAGCATTTGGTAAAGTACCATTATAGGAAACTCCAGTCATACCTACATTTCCTGTAGACCAATTTGCCTGAACTTCCTCACCCTGTTCTGTAAATGCTTTCGCGCGACCGTTTACCCAATCAATAACAGATTTTGTCCCGAGTATCTCTTGTTCATCTCCAGTTGTAGGGCATCCATCTGATTTTCCAGTACCGATACTTTCGCCTAGAATAACTGCATAACCTCTTGGCACGTAATAGTTCCCATACGAACCAAGATTAACCGCTCCATACGGTTTTCCTTCATACGCATACAATTCTTCATCTACATTATATACAGGAACATCTTTTAATCCAGATCGATATGGACTCATTTCATAAATAACAGGAACTTTCACATTCGGATCTGTCTTTGGACGCATAACTTTTATCGATACTCTGTCTTTCTTACCGTCTCGATCACTATCAACTTCTGTCTCTACATATAAATTTTCGATAATAGCTTCATCGAGAGAATAAATCGGTTTTGTCATCCCATTTTCTAATTCAATTTTCGTACTTTTAGTCTCTTCCTTCTTCTCTGCATGCACATCCATAGTAAAGCTAGGTATAATTGTTGCAGATAGCATTGCTGACAGTGTAATTGCCATTTTCTTTTTACTCAAAATGTTCCCTCCCCTTATTCGTTCTCTTTTACTATATAACAAAATAACTGAAAATTCAGTTTTATTTTATATAAAAGTTGAGAAACTCAAAGATTTCTTATTAAGTAAAATTTAATGCAGGTATGAAAGTATTTTCCCACTTCCTCCTTCTTTATAAAGTGAAACTTTAATCAGCCCTCACCAATTGGGCGTTTACGAGCAGCAGGGCCACTTCTTTGTTTTCGCTGGATTTTGAGGTGGGGTCTTACTGCCCGGCAAATAGCGGGATAAATAGAGAAAAAGACAACCGATATTTCTATCGCTTGCCTTACATTCCATTTATTATTTTTCTAACTCTTTAAAGGTATCTTTCAAGTCTTTATCAGATACCTTTATATCTGCATTTTTAAGCAGATCTCTAGTAACTTGTTGATGGAATTGAGGATCTTGTATACGTTGCTGTTCTAATTCTTTACGAATATTCTCTTTCTCTTCCTCATACGGTTTAAGCTCTTTTTTATCCGTTAGCTTAATAATATGATATCCGAAAGAAGATTTAACAGGTTCACTCAATTGACCAACTTCTAACTTATACGCAGCATCCTCAAATTCTTTCACCATCATACCAGGTCCAAATTCAGATAGTTCCCCACCTTTTTCTTTAGAACCTGGATCCTCTGAATATTGTTTAGCCAATGCCGCGAAATCTTCGCCACTATTTAATTTTTCTTTAATTTCTTTTGCTGTCTTTTCATCTTTTACTAAAATATGGCTAACTTGAAGCTTTGGCTTATAATGATCTTTAATATCTTTTTCCGTTACGGTTGCTTTAATAGCTTTTTCAAAAGCAAAAGTAAGCTTTAATTTCTCTTTCAACTGATCTTCATTTTTCACACCATTAGATTCCATATATGTATTAAAATTATCGCCCATCTTGTCTTTTAATTCTTTTAGTTGTTTCGTTACCTCTTCATCCGTAACTTTATATTTATCATTTAATACTTTTTCTACTACCATTTCAGATAAATTCTGTTTACCGTAGTTTTCTTTTAATTTTTTGTTAAAATCACTTTCTGAAATGCTTCCTGATTTTGTCGTTACAATATTATCTGATGAACCACATGCAGATAAAGATAACGTCATACCCATTA